>CAZUUN010000001.1:0-40833 GCA_964622735.1 uncultured Burkholderiaceae bacterium
AATGAAAGAATGCGTGATTCTAGTGCCTATGTTGCAGCGCAACAAGCTTAAAACCCCAGCCCAGTCGTTAAAACGCAGCGGGGCCGCTGGCCAATTGCCGCAGAGCAGCGCGGCGCGCCTCTTTAGGCAGCGGCGCGATGCGACGCAGCTGCGCATAAAACTGGCCAAAGTCTTGGCCCGAGTGCTCGAACACCGCCTCAAACTCGGGCACCAGTTCGTCATAAGTGGCAAGCCCCGCAAAATAAGCATTGTTTGCGCCTGCCACCCAAGCATCGTATTGCCGGCCCAACTGACCCGCCGCTTGCAGCGCCGCATAGTGCGTGCGCCAGCGCTCCATGGCTTGCACCTTGGCGGCTTGCTTTTGCGCCACCGTCCAGTCAGCATGGGCATAAATAGCGGCCAGCTCGCGCCGCACGCTCAGGTTCAAAGTGCGAAAACGCGCGCGCTGCACTTGGCTGCTGGCGTAGCGGCTGCGCACTGCGTCTGATGCCTGGGGCCGCGCCAACCAGCGCGCCACGCCCAAGCGCTCGACCGCCGTGGCAAAGCCCTCGTTAAAAGTGCTGTCGTCGCTGACATAGAGCACTTGGTGCGCCAACTCATGAAAGATCAGCGCAGCCAAATCGCCCTCTTCACCCTGAATAAAAGTCGAGAGCAAAGGGTCGCCGCCCAACCAGTTGAGGTAGCCCAAGGTGGAGTAAGCGGGCACACCATACAGATAGACCTCCCAGCCCGCTTGCGCCAGTTGTTGGGCGAGCGCTTGCGCGTCGGCCTGTGCATAAAAGCCTTGGTAGCTGACGCAGCCCATGAATAAAAAGCAGTTGCTTTTGGGCTCGAGCCCATAGGCGGGCGCGGCCACCACATTCCACACCACGGCTGGGCGCGCAATGTCGGCATAGCGGGTGTAACTGGCGTTGCGCGGCAGCGCCAAAACATCGCTGGCATAAAGCCGCAGCTGCTGCGCCAGCGCCAAACGCTCTTGCAAATGCCGCGTGGCTGGCGTGAGTGATGGCGCACTTGCTGGCGGCTGCAAGAGCTGCACCACGGGCTGCGCTGCCGCCAAAATGCGGGCGTGGCCCCAGACAGCTTGCACATAATAGCGCCCAGAGCCTGCACCCAGCCAGTAAAGCGCCACGCCAAGCGCCAAGGTCAAAAAGAGAAGAAATGCGCGGTACATGGCGCAATTGTGAGACAAGCTTAAGCTTCGCACACGGCGCGCACGAAGCGCTGGGCAGACCCATTAGAATAGTTCATTCGCAGAGATTTCGTTTTCTGCTCTTTTTAGATACAGGTAGTCCCATGTCTTTATTCACCGCCATTGGCCGCTTCTTCCAGCGCCCGCTCTATACCTCAGACATCATGACCATGGTGGCCGAAATGCGCACCCAAGACAGCAGCCTAGAGGCGCGCCAACGCGCCGGCCGCGCGCTGTTGTGGGAACGCCAAGCCAGCCGCGCCCTGCAAGCCGACATGGAAGCGGGTGAAGTGGCGCAAAAGCCCTATCCTTACCAAAGCAGCGGCCGTTAATTTTTTCCTTTCACTCCTTATATTTATGTCTAACTCATTCATCTCTTCTGCCTACGCCCAACAAGCCCCTGCGCCAAATGCGCCAGCCGGTGTCGGTTCTATGTTCTCAGGCATGTTGCTGCCTTTGGTTTTGTTCGGGGCGATGTTCTTTTTGATGATTTGGCCGCAAATGCGCCAACAAAAGAAAGCCGCCAAAGAGCGCGCTGACATGATGGCCGCCTTGGCCAAAGGCGATGAAGTGGTGACGAGCGGCGGCATGCTGGGCAAAGTCAGCAAATTGGGCGACAACTACGCCTCGCTCGATGTGGGCGGCGGCACCGAAGTGCAAGTACAGCGCTCGGCCATCACACAGGTTTTGCCCAAAGGCAGCATCAAGTAAAGTCCAGCCTCAGACCACTATTTATTTAATAGCTGCTCAGGCAGGTTTGGCGGCTTAAAAGTCACTTTTTATACTTATTTTTATGAACCGATATCCGCTCTGGAAGTACCTTCTTATCCTCGCTGTGCTTTCATGGGCGGTGTTGTATACCATCCCCAATTTTTATGGCGAAGCGCCGGCCGTGCAGGTCTCCAGCGCCAAAGCCACGGTCAAGGTCAGCCCAGCAACCCAGCAAACCATTGAGAGCGCGTTAGCTGCCGCCAATATCCAGCCTGACTTGGTCAAGCTCGAGGGCAATTCAATCAAAGCACGCTTTGACACGAATGAAGAGCAAGCCAAAGCGAGCGAAGTGTTGAAACACACGCTCAACCCCGATCCGAGTGACGAGGGCTACACCGTTTCGCTCAACCTCACACCGCGCACCCCCAGCTGGATGATGCGTTTGCACGCGTTGCCCATGTATTTAGGTTTGGACTTGCGCGGCGGCATTCACTTGATGATGCAAGTGGACACGCAAGCGGCCTTGTTGCAAAAGGCGGAGGCGCGCAGCGGCGAGATTCGCCGCTTTCTACGCGAGAAAGACCTGCGCGTGAGCGGCATTGAAGTGTCTGGCAAAAGCGTGACCGCCAAATTCAGCGATACGCAAAAAGCCAATGCAGCCAAAACCGCGCTGACGGCACAGTTTCCCGATCAAGAGTTTGTGTTGCAAGGTACGGGCGAGAGCAGCCAGTTGCTGGTCAACTTCAAACCTGAAGCGGTGCTGAAAATTCAAGAAAACGCACTGCAACAAAACATCTCCACCCTGCACAACCGGGTGAATGAGCTGGGCGTATCAGAGCCCGTGATTCAGCAGCAGGGCCTAGACCGCATCGTTGTGCAACTCGCTGGCGTGCAAGACATGGCGCGGGTGCAGCAAATCATCGGCCGCATTGCCACACTGCAAACACGCTTGGTCGATGAGTCGCTCGAAGGCCGCGCCGCCAGCATGGGCGATGGCAATGTGCCGCTGGGCTCGGAGCGCTATTTGGACGGCGACAAAATTCCTGTCATCGTCAAAAAAGACATCGTCTTCAGTGGCGACAACCTGACCGACGCTTGGGTCGACCAAGACAATAACGGCCAGCCCGCCGTGGGCGTATCACTCGACAGCATAGGCGCGGCTGCTTTCAAACAAGCCACGGGCGAAAACATTGGCAAGCGCATGGCGATTTTGCTGTTTGAAAAGGGCAAGGGCGAAGTCATCACGGCGCCAACCATTCAGGCCCGCTTGGGCGAACGCTTCATCATCAGCGGCAGCATGAGCTCGCAAGAGGCGGCAGACACCGCACTGCTGCTGCGCGCGGGCTCACTCGCCGCGCCGATGGAAATCATTGAAGAGCGCACCATAGGCCCGAGCTTGGGTGCAGAGAACATCAAGGCAGGCTTTGACAGCGTGCTCTACGGCTTCGTCGCCGTCGCCCTTTTCATGTCGGTGTACTACATGCTGTTTGGTTTGTTCTCGACCTTGGCACTGGGGTTCAACTTGCTCATGTTGGTGGCCGCGCTGTCTATGATGCAAGCGACGCTGACGCTGCCGGGTATGGCCGCCATGGCCTTGGTACTGGGCATGGCCATTGACGCCAACGTCTTGATCAATGAACGCATACGCGAGGAGTTGCGCCACGGCTTACCTCCGCAAAAAGCCATCGCTGCGGGCTACGACCGCGCTTGGTCAACGATTTTGGACTCGAACATCACCACCCTGATTGCGGGTTTGGCTTTGCTGGCCTTCGGCACGGGCGCGGTGCGCGGCTTTGCCGTGGTGCATTGCTTAGGCATTGCCACCTCCATGTTCTCCTCGGTGTTCTTCTCACGCGGCTTGGTCAACTGGTGGTACGGCGGCAAGAAAAAACTGCAAACGATCGCCATCGGCACCGTTTGGCGCCCCGAGGGTGGCAGCCAACTGCCCATCCCCGATGACAGTGACGACACCACAGCCGCAGCCCAATAAGAAAGCGCAGAATCATGGAATTTTTCCGCATCAAAAAAGACATCCCGTTCATGCGGCACGCTCTCGTGCTGAACGCGATCTCCTTCATCACCTTCGCCTTGGCCGTCTTCTTCTTGTTCTCTAAAGGCCTGCATTTGTCGGTCGAGTTCACGGGCGGCACTTTGATCGAAACGGCTTACCCGCAAACGGCTAATCTGCCGCAAATACGCGACACCGTAGCCAAACTTGGCTACAGCGATGTGCAAGTGCAAAACTTTGGCAGCCCGCAGGATGTGCTCATCCGCTTACCCGCGAAGAAAAGCATCAATGCCCAAAAACAAACCGAACAACTGTTTGCCGCTTTGTGCGCCAACGAGGCAGGTGAAGTGCAAACCCTGGCCGCCGAGGGCCGCACCACCATTGCCTGCTTGAAGGCGGGCCAGCATGTGCTCGACCTCAAGCGCAACGAATTCGTCGGCCCCTCGGTCGGCAATGAGTTGTATACCAACGGCATCAAAGCCTTGGCCTTTGTGATCATCGGCATCATGATTTATTTGGCCGTGCGTTTTGAATGGAAGTTTGCGGTCGCCGCCATCATTGCCAACTTGCACGATGTCATCATTATTCTGGGCTTCTTCGCCTTCTTCCAGTGGGAGTTTTCACTCTCGGTGCTCGCCGGGGTCTTGGCCGTACTCGGTTACTCGGTGAACGAGTCGGTGGTCATCTTTGACCGCATCCGCGAGAACTTCCGCCGCTACCGCAAGCTCAATACCCAAGAGGTGATCAACAACGCCATCACATCGACCATCAGCCGCACCATCATCACCCACGGCAGCACGCAGTTGATGGTGCTGTCCATGTTCTTCTTCGGTGGTCCGTCCTTGCACTACTTTGCTTTGGCGCTGACGATTGGTATTTGCTTTGGTATTTACTCGTCGGTTTTCGTCGCTGCGTCCATCGTGATGTGGTTAGGCGTCAAACGCGAGGACTTGGTCAAGGCGGTGCCTATTAAAGAAGGCCAAAGCCTTGAAGAATACGATGGTGCGGTGGTATAGTTTTTCGAGTGTCATTCACTAGGTGCATTCAACCCGAGGCGGGGCACCTGAAAAACACCACACTCAGCTGTCACCTGTACCCCACCAGAGTCCTTCACGCGTGAATCAAGCCCAGAACCTCACTCAGCCGAATTTTTCCTTGGCCGCCGAAGCGCGTAAGCTCTTCGAGACGCGCGTGCAAGAAATGCTGACGCTGCTGGGCGAAGAGATCAATACGCACCTGAGCGATTTACTCAACGAGACGCGCAGCGCCCGCGAGATGCAAAGCCGCCGCGATGTCTGGGTGGCTTTCCCTAAATTGCGCGCCCAATGGCTGGCGCAAGTGCTCAGCACTTGGCGCAATATGGCCGACTCATCCAACACGCAGCCTGGCGAGCTGGGCTCGATAGGTTTGTCTCTGATTGAAGACGATTCGGTCGAGAACAAAATCTTGGCCTCGCGCTTGGCACTGCGCATACTCGACAAAGTCACCTGGGAGTTGAACGACCTGACGGTGCGCATGAAAGCGCTGGAGAATATTCCCGAGCTGAACAAAAAAGACATCCTGCGCCCCGAATCCTTGGCCACCGCTTTGGTCGATGAGTGGGTCAATCTGGGCTTGGCGCGCGAAGTCTGGCCTTTGGTACAAGACAAAGTGCAAGCCTTTCTGAGCGAGCATTTACCCGCCGCCTACAAAGAGGTCAACGCCCTGCTGATCAGCCGCAATGTCATGAAAGAGATTGACTTGCGCAATATGGTCAAACGCACACCAGGCGGGGGTGGCGGTGGTGCTTCCGCAGCGAGTGCGAGCGGCTTTGCCAGCACCGGCGACAGTGGCTTGCAAGCGCCCCAGACAGGGCCGCAAACGGTGAACGGCGGGCAAGAGCCGAGTTACGCCAGCTACGCACCCAATCAAGGCGGCCAAAGCGCCTATAGTGCGCCTGCTTCAGCGGGCGGGCAAGGCATGGGCTACGCGCAACCGGGCGCGCCCAGCTATGGCGCCGCCGCGCGCGCGAGCAACGCGGTCGATCCATCTGCGCCCCCCATGGTGCCAGGCGCACCTTCGCGTCGGCATTTCGGCTTTAGCGTGGCCAATTTGCGCAGCCACGCCGAGAACATCATGGGCGGCATCAAGCGCATACTGCCCAATATGGGCGGGGGCTATGCGCACGCGCCGCAATTAGCCCAAGCCTTGGCCGCTGGCGAGGATGGCTCGGCGCCACTGGCCCAAGAGCCGCTGCTGCAAGCGGTTGATTACGAGCAAGCGCCGCCAGGCGGTTATGTAGCCGCGCACATTGAACGCGCCCAAAGCGCCCTGCGCGCGCACTCGAATGCGCTGAAGAAAATGACCGATGAAAAGGCCGAGAAAGCCATCATCGAATTGGTTGCATTGATTTTTCAAAATATCATCAACGAAGAGCGCATCACACCGGGCATCCGCATTTGGATTGCGCGTTTGCAAATGCCGGTGCTGCGCTTGGCTTTGTCCGAGCCCGAGTTTTTTGAAAAGCTCGACCACCCTGCGCGTCAACTCATCGACCACATCGGCTCTTGCGTCTTGGGCTTTGGCTCGGGCGAGATGCCTGAAAAAGAGCTGGAAATCGAAATCAAGCGCATCGTGCAGGTCATTGAGCAGTACCCCGAGACCGGCAAACGCGTGTTCGAGTTGGTCTATGCCGAGTTCAAGCAATTCTTGAGCAAATACTTGGCCAACAAATCCGACTCCGCAACGCGCATGGTCTCGCTGGCGCAGCAAGTCGAAGAAAAAGAAACGCTGATCATCAAGTACACCATCGACATGCGCGACCAGCTGGGCAAAATGCCGCTGCGCGATACCATCCGCGACTTTTTGTTCAAAACTTGGTCGCAAGTACTGGCCGTCAGCACCGTCAAGTTTGGCGCGCAAAGCGCGCAAAGCCTCGAATTCAAACAAGTCGCCCCCGATTTGGTCTGGGCCACCAGTGCCAAATCGAACCGCCAAGACCGCCAAAAAGCCATTCAAGAAGTGCCCCAGATTTTGGCGCGGCTGCGCGCCGGCATGGTGCTGCTCAACTACAGCGCCGAAGAGCAGAATCAACACATTCAAGACATCAACGCCACGCTGACCGATGCTTTCATGTCCAAAACCGAGCCGATCGAGCAAGAGGTTTTGGCCGCACTCTCCAAACGCCTGCGCAATCTGGAGGAGTATGTCAGCGACACCGACATCAGCGGCGAGATGTCGCTCGATGCTGAGAGCATCGAAATGGTTTTAGGCATCGATACCTCAGGGCTGAACCTCATCACAGGCGAGAACGCGCCCGAACCGCACGAATCGATCAAAGCCTGGATTAACTCCTTGACGCTGGGTTCGTGGCACCGCATCGACCACAACGGCATGGTAGACCGCGTGCAGTTTTGCTGGCGCAGCGACAAGGGGCAGCTGTTCCTGTTCTTGTCGGCTGACGGCAACGCCTATCTGTTCCAGCGCAAAGGCTTGGCGGCTTATCTCAACACCGCGCTCTTATTGCCGGCCGAAGAAGAAGCCCTCACCGTTTTGGCCACACGCGATGCGCTGAGTAAACTCGAAGCCAACCCCGACCGCGTGTTTTAAAGCGTTTTTGACCATTTTTATGGCTCATTTTGCCAAAATAAGCCGTCAAAACTGCCTGAGCAGCTATTTTAAGTATAGCAATTAAGCTTTAAGCTGCGGCCCAAGTCGTGCCTTGTGGCGAGTCTTTCAGCACGATGCCTTGCGCCAACAACTCTTGCCGAATGGCATCAGCCAATGCGAAGTCTTTGGCCGCTTTGGCGCTTTGGCGCGCGGCAATTTTTGCAGCTATCGCGACGTGGTCGTGACCTGTGGTGACGCCTTGCAAAAAGCCGAGGGGCTCGCCCTGCAACAGCCCCAAGACGCCGCCGAGTTGGCGCAAAAGCTCAGCCAGCGCCGCGTCTTTGCTGCGGTTGATGTCGCCCGCCAGATCAAATAAAACCGCCATCGCCTCGGGCGTGGCAAAGTCATTGTCCATCGCTGCTTTGAAGCGCGCCGCATAGGCATTGCCCCAATCGATGCCGCCGCCAGGGGGCAGTGCGTGGGGCACCGCAGCCAGGGCGGTGTAGAGGCGTTTGAGGCCGCTGTGCGCGTCTTCCAAATGCGCATCGCTATAGTTCAAGGGGCTGCGGTAGTGCGTGCGCGCGACAAAGAAGCTGATGGTTTCGCCATCATAACGCTGCAGCACGTCGCGGATGGTGAAAAAATTACCAAGACTTTTGGACATTTTTTCGTTATCGATATTCACAAAACCGTTGTGCAGCCAATATTTGGCCAAGGGCTGGCCCGAGGCCCCTTCGCTTTGCGCGATTTCGTTTTCGTGGTGCGGAAACTGCAAATCAGCGCCACCGCCATGGATATCAAAGCTTTCGCCCAGCAAACTGCAACTCATGGCCGAGCATTCCAAATGCCAGCCTGGGCGGCCGCGGGCGTAGCCTGTTTCAGCGGGCTGCCACTGGGCATCTTCAGGCTCACCCGCTTTAGCCGCCTTCCACAAGACAAAATCCAGCGGGTCTTGCTTGCCCTCATCCACCGCCACGCGTTCGCCCGACTGCAGCTCATCGAGTGATTTGCCTGACAACTTGCCATAGCCTAGGAACTTGCGCACGGCAAAATTCACATCCCCACTAGGCGTGACATAGGCCAAGCCTTTGTCCTCTAGCTTTTGCACCAAACCCAGCATTTGCGGCACATAGTCAGTTGCACGCGGGTCATGGTCGGGGCGCTGTATGTGCAGGGCATCGGCATCGCGGTACATCTCGGCGACCATGCGCGTGGTCAAGGCACGAATGGGCTCTTGGTTTTGCAGCGCGCGCTGAATGATTTTGTCGTCAATGTCGGTGATGTTGCGCACATAAGTGAGCGCGTAGCCGCTGGTGCGCAGCCAGCGCTGCACGATGTCGAAAGTCACCATCGAACGCGCGTGGCCAATGTGGCACAAATCATAAACCGTCATACCGCAGACATACATGCGCACCGCGGACGGATTCAGCGGCACGAAGGCTTCCAGCGAGCGTGACAAAGTGTTGTAAATGTGTAAAGACATACGAGGGGCAAGCGCAGGGCGTGAATAAAACTCAATGTACGGCTGAGGGTTTAGGGTCGTTTTGCGTACACTAGCGAGCTTGGAGGCAGTAGCTGCGGCCGCAAAGGGCTAAGCTACAATCTACAGCAGTATAAATGATGGTCTAGGCTGCTGGCTTTGCTGCGCGGCGCTGGCGCCCAAAATATTGAAATCCAGACTGGGGAATCGCATTTTGAAAATCGCTACTTACACATTCCGCCGCCTTGCAAGTGCCGCCGCTTGCGCCGTGTTGCTGGGTCTCGCTCCAGCCGTTTATGCTGACGATTACAGTGATGTCAGTCTCATGTTGCGCAGCGGCCAATTGACCGAGGCCAACACCAAAGTGGATCAAATCCTCAGCGCCAAACCCAACGACCCGCAAATCCGCTTTTTCAAAGGCGTGATTTTGAGCGAGCAAGCCAAGCCCAATGAAGCCATAGCCGTTTTCACCAAGCTGACGCAAGACTACCCCGAGCTGCCTGAGCCCTACAACAACTTGGCCGTGCTCTACGCCAGCCAAAACCAATTCGACAAAGCGCGTGCCGCTCTCGAAATGGCGATACGCACCAACCCCAGCTACGCCACTGCGCACGAGAATTTAGGCGACATTTACGCCAAATTGGCCAGTCAAGCCTATACCAAAGCCCTGCAATTAGACACCTCGAATACGGGCCTGCAACCCAAGCTGTCTTTGATCAAAGAGCTGTTTGCACCAGGCAGCAAAGCCGTGCGCACTGCGGCCGCCAAAACACCCGTGGTCGCCCCAGTGGCGGCTGCAGCCGTCAAACCGCCCGTGGTCGCAGCCAGCCCAGCGCCTGCGGTCGCAGCGCTTGCGGTCACCAAAACGCCAGCACTTAAAGAGGATGTCAAAGCCGCCAAGGCCGATGCCAAATCTGAGGATGCCGCCGCAGTGGAAGCTGCCGTGCGAGCTTGGGCGCGCGCTTGGTCAAACAAAGACATGAAAGCGTATTACGCTGCTTACGGCAGCGACTTCCGCCCAGCAGATGGTGCTAGCCGCAGTAATTGGGAAGCCGACCGCAAAGCGCGCATCGTTGGCAAACGCTCGATTGATGTGACGATCAGCAATGTGCGCGTCACCGTCGAAGGCAATAAAGCCACCGCTCGCTTCCGCCAAGATTACCGTGGCGACGCCCTCAAAATCAGCAGCAACAAATCCCTCGGTTTGGCCAAAGCCGGCAATAAGTGGGTGATCGTGCGCGAGCTCGCGGGCAACTGATCGCCCGCACTTGGCCTTAGTCCGCCCTGTTTGCCAGGCGCTTGCAGCAGCGCCCTTACAATAGGCTTTTGCACAGCAGTGCCCCGCACCGTTTCGTGCGGCACTGCTTTTTAGTTTTTATAGCCCCTTATGCCGGTATTTCGTTCTAGCAAGTTTTTGCTGGCCTTCGCTTTGATTTTCACTCTGCTGACCGCGCAAGCTAAGGATCCGCAGGCGGCTGGGGCGACGAGCAAAGATCAGCGTTACACCAAAGGGCTGAGCGGTCATCAAATCGAAGCGCGGCTGCTGGAAATCTACCAGCACATCGATCGCACCCAAAACCGCCAAGCGCTGGCCTTGGCCGAAAAGCTGGTGCAGCAGCAACCCAACTTCCAACTCGGGCAACTGCTTTACGCCGACTTGCTGCTGGCGCAAACACGGCCTGTAGCCATACCCGGCAGCGCGCCCGAGGCGCTCTCGCGCGCCGCGCCTGGCGTCGTGACCGATTTGCGGGCTGAGGCCAAAGCCCGTATCAAAGCCCTGCAAGAGCGCCCACCAGCCGGCAGCTTGCCCGAAAATTTTCTCGCTCTGTCTCCACGCAACCAACAAGCGATTGCGGTAGATGTGGGCAAATCACGCCTTTATTTCTTTCAGCGCGACGCCAGCGGTCAGTTACAGCTCACGGGTGACTATTACATCTCGATCGCGCGCTTAGGCGCCATCAAACGCAATGAAGGCGACCTGCGTACACCGCTAGGCCCTTACTTCATCACATCGCGCTTATTCCCTAGCCAGCTCGATTCTTTTTACGGCGCTGGTGCCCTGCCCCTCAACTACCCCAACCCTTATGACTTGCGCCGCGGCAAAACAGGCAGCGGGATTTGGCTACATGGCACACCGCCCGCGCAATACTCGCGTGCACCACGCGCCTCTGAGGGCTGCGTCGTACTGACGAATCCCGATTTTCATGCTTTGGCAGAAGTCGCCAAGCAACGCACCACGCCCGTAGTGATTACGCACCAAATTAATTGGGTGGCTCGCGCTCAAGGCAAATGGCAGGCCGATTTTGACCAAACTTGGCTCGCTTGGCGTGCGCACAAACTGCAAGCCGACATGCCGGCTTTGGCAGACCACTACTACGCCAACTTCGTCGGCTCGGACAAAAAAAATTGGTCGGCTTTTTACCGCCAAATCAAAGACGAAATCAAAAAAGGCGTACGCATCAGCGACAAAATACCTGAAGTCAGCCGCATTTACTGGCGCGAATCGGCACAGGAAGAACTCGTGGTCACCACTTTTTCGCACTTCGTTGCAGGCAAGGGCAAAGAGCGGCGACAATACTGGCTGCGCAAGGCTGGCCTGCCTTGGCGTATCATTTTCGAGGCTGATTTATAAATTGGCCACCTGCTAGTCGCAGCATTTTGTATTTATTCATCCATTAGAGGAGTCCTCATCATGAAAAAAAGCGTACTCAAACTCGGCGTCAGTTTGTTCATGCTCGCAGCCGCAGGTGCTGCTTGGGCGCAAGACCGTGTCAAACTCGTGACCAGCATGGGTGACATCGTGGTCGAACTCGATGCGGCGAAAGCCCCGAAAACAGTGGCTAATTTCAAGCAATATGTGAGCGATAAGCATTACGACGGCACCATTTTTCACCGCGTGATTGACGGCTTCATGGTGCAAGGCGGCGGTATGGACGCCCAAATGCAAGAGCGCAAAACGCGCGCGCCGGTGGAGCTTGAAGCGGGCAATGGCTTGCTCAATGACCGTGGCACCATCGCCATGGCGCGCACCAACGAGCCGAACTCGGCCACCTCACAGTTCTTTATCAACTTGGTGGACAATGGTTTCTTAAACGCCAGCCCGTCTAACCCCGGCTACACCGTCTTTGGCAAAGTGGTGCAAGGCATGGATGTGGTCGACAAGATTCGCAAGGTAGCCACGGGCAATAGCGGTATGCACCAGAATGTGCCAACGCAAGCGGTCACTCTGCAATCAGCCACGCTTTTGAGCGACAAAGCCCCGGCCAAAGCCAACAGCAAAAAAACGGCGTCTAAAGCTGCCTCTAAAGCCGCCAGCAAAGCGGCTACTGCTAAATAATACATTTTCAAGCCCTATGAGCACTCCTATTTCGTACAAAGACGCGGGCGTTGATATTGACGCTGGCGATGCCTTAATCGAACGCATCAAACCGCTAGCGAAAAAAACCATGCGCGAAGGGGTGCTCGCGGGCATCGGCGGTTTTGGTGCTTTGTTTGAAGTGCCCAAACGCTACCAAGAGCCTGTTTTGGTCAGTGGTACCGACGGTGTCGGCACCAAACTCAAGCTTGCTTTCGAATGGAATATGCACGACACCGTCGGCATCGATTTGGTCGGCATGAGCGTGAACGATGTGCTGGTGCAAGGCGCCGAGCCTTTGTTCTTTCTGGACTATTTCGCCTGCGGCAAGCTCGATGTGGATACCGCTGCGGCCGTGGTCGGTGGCATCGCCAAGGGCTGCGAACTCTCAGGCTGCGCCCTGATTGGCGGCGAAACGGCTGAAATGCCTGGCATGTACCCGGCGGGCGAGTACGACTTGGCTGGCTTTTGCGTTGGCGCGGTCGAAAAAAGCAAAATCTTGACGGGCAAAAACATCGCCAGCGGTGATGTCGTTTTGGGCTTGGCTTCGCACGGCGTACACAGCAATGGCTTTAGCTTGGTGCGCAAATGCATCGAGCGCGCAGGCGATAATTTACCCGCCACTTTGGACGGCAAGCCTTTCAAAGAAGCCCTGATGATGCCCACGCGTCTCTATGTCAAAAATGTGTTGGCCGCTTTGGCGCAGCATGGCATCAAAGCCTTGGCGCACATCACGGGCGGCGGCTTGCTTGAAAATATTCCACGCGTGCTACCTGAAGGCCTGAGCGCCCACATCCAACAAGACGCTTGGCCACAAACGGAATTGTTTGCCTGGCTGCAAAAAACCGCCGGTATTGATGCGCGCGAGATGAACCGCACCTTCAACAATGGCATCGGCATGGTGGTGGTGATTGCCGCGGATGAGGCCCAGGCTTGTGCCCAAACCTTGCGCGACTTGGGCGAAACGGTTTACACCATCGGCAAGATTGCCCCGCGCACGGCTGACGCGGTTGTGTTGGTCTAAAGACAGTAAGCAAAGCGCTGCGGCACTTGTCACAGCGGCTTTGCATCATTTTTTTGATCAAAATAGTCGATTTTCCGCACTAAGCCTGCCTGAGCAGCTACGAAATAAATAGTAAACAGCCAAGGCTCTATGCTGAATCAGCACCCCGCGCATTTGCTCAAACGCCCCTCGCCCGCCATCGTGGCGCAAGACGCGGTTTGGCGCTTGCCCCGCTGGCTGCTGTGGGCCTTGTGCGCGCTCTACATCTCCACGGGTTTCATCTGGCGCGATCCGTGGAAAAGTGCCGACATCATTACCGTCGGCTTTATGCAGGCTTTGGCCGAAGGCCGTAGCAGCTGGCTGCACCCGATGCTGCTTGACCACGCAGCGCCCGCATTCACTTGGCTACCTTATTATTTAGGCGCGATCAGCATCAAGCTCAGCCCTGGCTTTATTCCGCTGGACATGGCGGCGCGCATTCCCTTCGCCCTGCTGCTGCTCGGCACCCTGATGGCGGTTTGGTACGCCACCTATTTGCTCGCACGCGCGCCTGATGCCCAGCCACTGCCCTTTGCGCTTGGGGGCGAAGCGCGACCCGTAGACTACGGTCGCACCGTGGCTGACGGCAGCTTACTTGCAATCATGGCGACTTTGGGTTTGGCGCAACTCGGGCACGAAGCCTCGCCCACGCTCGCGCGCTTGTTTTTTGTGGCGCTATGGCTTTATGGCGCGGCGGCGCAAGAGCTGCGCCCGCGCAAAGCATTTTGGGCTGCCAGCTGCGCCAGCCTAGGGCTAGCCTTTAGCGGCGCGCCGCTACTGGCTTTGCTCTTGGCGGCGCTGCTGCTGTTCACCAAACGCTTGCAAGCCCCCGCCGCCGATAAGGCGCATGCACAGCGCCAAGCGCAGCAACACCAAAAGATTTTCCTCATCGCGCTTGCTGCTTGCTGTGCCAGCATCCTGCTGCAAGCGCTGCAAGTGGGTAGCCTAGGCGCTGTCGCCGTTACTTGGTGGCAAAGTGTGCAAATGCGCCCTGCCGCCTCTCTGGGGCGTTTGCTGGCTTGGTTTTTATGGCCCACGGGTTTGATGGCCGTCGTGGCATTAGTCGTGTGGCGGCGCTGGTGGCGCAGTCCGCACATTTTGCTGCCGGCTTCGATCGCACTCCTCACCTCGGTTCAAATTTTCTTTAACTGGCAAAGCGACCGCGCCCTCTTGCTCGCCACACCCGCGCTTGCGGTACTCGCAGCCATGTATTTGCCTGCCATGCGCCGCACCATTTCGGCTTGGATCGACTGGTTTGCGTTGCTGTTTTTCAGCAGCTGCGCGCTGCTGATGTGGGGCGTATGGCTCTCGCTACAGACTGGCTGGCCGGCGCAACCGGCGCGCAATGTCGAGCGCTTGCTGCCTGGTTTTAACTACGACAGCAATTGGTGGGGCTTTGCCGCTGCCCTGCTGGCAAGCCTGCTGTGGGTGCGCCTGATTCATTGGCGTGTCGGCCGTGACCGCTCGGCACTGTGGAAGAGTTTGGCCCTGCCAGCGGGCGGCGCCGCGCTGTGCTGGCTCTTGCTCATGAGCTTGTGGTTCCCCATGCTCAACTACGCACGCGGCTATGCATCGATGATGCAATTGATGCAAAACCATGTGGCACAAGCGCCCGCTGCTGTGCAAGACCAAGCCGACTGCGCGTATGTCTACCGCGTCACGCCTGAGCAAACTGCCGCTTTGTATTTTTACAAGCCGCTTCCCATCTACGCTTACCAAGCGCCGTATGAGCAAGACTGTCGCTGGTTTTTGATTTCCCCTGAGAGCATCGGCCACATGCCTGACTTGGTTGGTGAACAACTGTGGGAGCTGCAAGCGACCATCTTGCGCCCCTCAGACAAAGACGAGTATTTGATGCTCTACAAGCGCGCTGCGCCCTAGCAACTCCGCCTTGGCTCTGGGGTTTTACTCGCCCGTTTGAAAGCGCGGATCGGTCGGATCCACCGTTGGCGCTGGCGCGTCCTCGCTGAAGCGCTCATCGACTTCAGCCAAACCTTGTTCTTGTTTTTGCACCGCATTCACATGCAGTTGTATGGTTTTGATCAGCGGCTCGCAGCCTTCACGGGTCAAGGCTGATATTTCAAACACCGGCGGCATATCTGCCAGTTTGATTTTCATCGTCTTGGCGTAGCGTTTGACGAAGTCTTTCACCACTTCCGCGCGCGTCTCGCTCGGTACCATGTCGAGCTTGTTCAGCACAATCCAACGCGGTTTGCTGTACAGGTCGGCATCGTATTTTTTCAGCTCATTCACAATCGCTTTGGCTTGTGCAACAGGGTCTACGCCTTCGTCAAAAGGCGCGGCATCAATGATGTGCAACAACAAACGCGTGCGCTGCAAATGGCGCAAGAACTGGTGCCCCAAACCTGCGCCTTCGCTAGCGCCTTCAATCAAACCCGGGATATCTGCGACCACAAAGCTTTGCTCGGGCCCTACGCGCACAACACCTAAATTAGGGTGCAAGGTGGTGAAGGGATAGTCGGCAATTTTGGGGCGGGCGTTAGAGATAGCGGCGATAAAAGTGGACTTGCCGGCATTGGGCATGCCCAGCAAACCGACATCAGCCAGCACCTTCAATTCCAGCTTGATTTCTTTTTTCTCACCCGGCCAGCCCGGTGTTTTTTGCCTAGGCGCACGGTTCACGGCTGACTTGAAGCGCATATTGCCAAAGCCACCATCACCACCTTTGGCGATCAAGATTTTTTCATCCGGTACAAGCAGCTCGTAGAGCACTTCACCCGTTTCTGCATCGCTAAAAATAGTGCCCACTGGCACTTTGAGTGTGATGTCTTCGCCCGCGGCGCCGAACATATCACTGCCCATGCCATGACCACCGCGCTTGGCTTCGTGCCTGCGCGCATAGCGGTAATCGATCAGGGTGTTGAGGTTGACATCGGCCACCGCCCAGACATGACCGCCACGACCACCGTCGCCGCCGTTGGGACCACCAAACTCTTTGTATTTCTCGTGACGGAAAGACACGCAGCCATTACCGCCATCGCCAGCGGCAATATCGATATACGCTTCATCTACGAATTTCATGATCTCTTTCCGTCTTTATCTATTTGTCAGCTCGTGCTGACCAAAAGCAAAGCCCCGTTGTTGCGGGGCTTTGGCCAAAGGTTAGCAGCGAATTAAGCTGCAACCGGGGTGATTACCACCATTTTTTTGTTCAAAGCGCCTTGTTGGCGGAATGAAACCGTGCCATCAACCAGTGCGAACAGGCTGTGGTCTTTGCCGCAACCAACGTTCAAACCAGGGTGGAATTTAGTACCGCGCTGGCGCACGATGATAGAGCCAGCTGACACAGTCTGACCACCGAAGGCTTTAACGCCCAACATCTTCGGGTTCGAGTCACGACCATTTCGCGTAGAGCCGCCGCCTTTTTTTTGTGCCATGGTGACTGAACTCCTTACTTAGCTTCTGCTTTAGAAACGCCACCTTTACCGTCGGCGATCTCGAGGATCTGCACTTCGGTGTAGTTTTGGCGGTGGCCTTGGCGTTTTTGGTAATGTTTACGGCGGCGCATTTTGAAAATGCGAACTTTCTCACCACGACCATGCGCAACAACCGTTGCTTTAATAGATGCACCAGACACAAGCGGCGCGCCAATGATGAGTTCGCTGCCCGTACCAACGGCCAAGATCTCACCAAAAGTCACATCACCACCTACGTCCGCAGCGATCTGTTCTATTTTCAATTTATCGCCGGCGACAACGCGATACTGCTTGCCACCAGTTTTTATGACTGCGTACATAGAAATTCCTAATATTTTAGAATTTCTGCACAAACCATTTTGCACAGAGCTAGAGATTGTATACCAAATCAAGCACTTAGCGCAAATCTGACAGTCTAAAAAACCCTATAAGAGCGCAGCTCACGCGTCAGCCAGGCGTAGTAAACAGGCGCTGCCACCAAACCGGCGATGCCAAAGCCTGATTCCATGATGAGCATGATGGCCAATAGCTCGTAGGTTCGAACCCGCAGTTTGTCGCCCATGATTTTGGCGTTGATGAAGTACTCGAGCTTGTGCACGCCCACCAAAAAAGCCAAAGAAGTGATGGCCAGCCAAGGCGAAATGGTCAAGCTGACCAAGGTGATGGCGGTGTTAGAAACCAAATTGCCCACGATAGGCAGCAGGCCCGCCAAAAAAGTCAAGACGATGAGGGCCATCGCCAGCGGAATTTTGTAGCCAAACAGCGGCAGCAGCACGAGCAGATAGATGCCGGTCAGCACGGTGTTGACGATAGAGATGCGCAATTGTGCTGAGACGACATCTTTAAACGCCTCATACAACTGCTGCATGCGACCGCGCCACGCTTGCGAAAAAGCCGTGCCAGAGCCGACGCCCGCCAAGGGTGTAGACCCCGCCAAAAAACCGATGACGACGCCGATGATGATGTGGGCCAGCGCCCGCGCGGTGGTGGTGCCCCAAATTTTCAATTTATCGGGGTTGTCGTCTGACCACGCCAGCAACAAAGCTTGGGCTTGCTGCGCGTCTTGCGGCATTTTTTCTAAGATCCAGTTGGGCAGATAAGCATCGAAGCCATGCACGGTGAGCAAAATACTCTCGAGCAAATGCGTCAACTTGCCGCTGCCCCAAGCCTCGTGCAACTCAAACAGGCCGATGTAGACAAACCAAACAAAAACAGCCGTCGTAAACAGCACCACCAGTAAAGCAATCACTTCAGCCACACGCGGGGCAAAGTAGCGCTGCAAGGCAGTGACTAAAACTTGATGGATGGAATAAGTCGCCAAGGCACACAACAAGCCCAGCAAAAGATGCAAATGCAAAACCGCCACTAGTAACACTGCCGCTAAGGCGAAAGCGCCCCACTGCATCCGCGTCACGGGTGCGTGCGCCAAGGGGCTGTCGAGCGGTGGCAAACTTTGCTTGGGTGTTATCATGCCCGCATTATGCCTTTGGTCTTAATACTCAGCCGCAGCAAACACTATATTTTTAATAGCTTCTCAGGCAGGTTTGGCGGCTTAAAATAAAGAAATGGCTTCAAATATTGCCCTACTGAGCCTAGGAGCAACCACGCATTCGGTGGATGGCGCTTTCAGCGTTTGAACGCATCCGCATGTTGCAGCGCCAGCTGCGCGGCAGTCTGGAAAGTTTGCAGGGCATGCTCGAGCAAAAAAGTGTCGTCAATAAAACGCATGCGCAAATACAGCTTGCCGCGCACCAACATCAGCACCACCGCGCGATTGGCGTCGTAGCGCGGCCAAGTCAGCAGCAACTGCATCAGCTCGGGCTGGCAGATGAGCTGGGCATGTTGCTCCTCTTCCGCCAGCACAGCGTAATCGGCAGCGAAACGCGCTGGTGCATGGGGAATGCGTACTTCGCTGAACAGATTCATCCACAACACTTCTTCTGGCTGCTGTATGTCCACGCTGGCCATGGTGCTGTCGGCAAAGCCTGATTGGGCTTGGTGGTGCACATCCATTTTGAGGGTGCGGTTGACCAGCAAAAAAGCGACGTCGGGGGGCAGATCCAACTCAGCGCGCGCACGCAATTCGATACCGCGGATGTAATTGCGCGATGGATAGCCGCGCTCGAACTTGGACAACTTGCCGTTGATATGGCCGTCGAGGGTGTAGCCTTTATTGCCTTCGCGCTCTGTGAATTTATACGCATAGGCTTGCGCAATCCACTGCACTTGGCCTAAGTGCTCAGCCGTCAGTATCTTGGGCTTGCGCGGCTCGGTGCGCGCTAGCGGGGCGGAGTTGGACGATTCGGCCTCGGCCTCATCAGGGGCGTCAGCCGCAGCAGTGGCGGGGCTGGGCGCCAGCGCACCAGGCAGCAGCGCTGCAAAGCCCGAGCGCACAAAGCCATCTTTGATCTTATTGAACACGGCGAATACTCCAAACAAGAGTGGGTCGCAAAACTGCCGCGACTGGAACGAAGAATGTGCTGACTATTCTAGCCAAAGGCGCATGCGGATGGAGCGGGCAACAGCCCGCACAAACCCTAGCGCCGCCCTTGGCAAGCGCCAAGAAAAAACCCTGCCGCAGCAGGGTTTCGTTCTGGTCAGAATACTGACCTGTGAAGAGCACAGTCGCTTTATTTGCGGCTGGCCAATGGCGGCACATCGCGGCGCTGTGAGCCCACAAACAATTGGCGCGGACGGCCGATTTTGTATTCAGGGTCGCTGATCATCTCGTTCAATTGTGCAATCCAACCCACGGTGCGCGCGAGTGTGAAGATGCCGGTGAACAGATTGACGGGAATGCCGATGGCGCGCTGCACGATGCCTGAGTAGAAGTCGACATTGGGGTAGAGCTTGCGGCTGACAAAGTAATCGTCTTCCAGCGCAATTTTCTCCAAAGCCATAGCCAGTTTGAACAAAGGATCATCTTCCAGACCTAGCTCTTTCAAGACCTCTTTGCAAGTCTCTTGCATCAACTTGGCACGCGGGTCGTAGTTTTTGTAAACGCGGTGACCAAAACCCATGAGCTTGACGCCCGAGTTTTTGTCTTTGACTTTCTCCATGAACTCGCCCACTTTGGCCAAGCCGCCGTTGCGTTGGATGTCTTCGAGCATGTTCAGGCACGCTTCGTTGGCGCCGCCATGTGAAGGGCCCCACAAGCAAGCCACGCCCGCCGCAATCGCGGCGAAGGGGTTGGTTCCTGACGAGCCGCACAGGCGCACGGTGGAGGTCGACGCGTTTTGTTCGTGGTCAGCGTGCAAGATGAAAATGCGGTCCAGCGCTTTTTCAATCACCGGATTGACGGTATAAGGCTCGCACGGCGTGGCAAACATCATGCGCAAAAAGTTGCCCGAATAGCTCAGGTCATTTTGCGGATAGATAAAGGGCTGGCCCACGCCGTACTTGTAAGTCATGGCGACCAAGGTCGGCATTTTGGCAATCAAGCGAATCGCCGAAATATGGCGGTGCTCGGGGTTTTGGATGTCGGTGCTGTCGTGGTAGAAGGCCGACAAAGCGCCGACCAAACCCGTCAGGATCGCCATTGGATGCGCATCACGGCGGAAGCCACGCAAGAAAAACTGCATTTGCTCGTTCACCATGGTGTGGTTCGCCACCAATTTGTGGAAGCCATTGCGCTGCGTTTCATTCGGCAATTCGCCGTGAATCAACAGATAACAGGTGTCGAGGTAATCGCAACCACCCGCGGCCAACTGCTCAATCGGGTAGCCGCGGTAGAGCAACTCGCCCTTGTCGCCGTCGATGTAAGTGATCGCTGACTGGCAAGAAGCCGTAGACATAAAGCCGGGATCATAAGTAAACATGCCCGTTTGCGCATACAACTTGCGGATGTCCAGCACCTCAGGGCCGATATTGCCTTGGTAGATTGGAATTTCAACGCTGGGTTTGCCATCGCTGAAATTGAGGGTGGCTTTTTGGTCTGAAAGTTTCATGACTGGTTTTTCCGTAAGTAAAAGTTCAGTGAATGCGTAACTGGCTTCATTGTAAGTTTGAAGCAGCGCGTTTTAACAAGGACAGGACTTTTTGCGTTGCCGGATCGTCCAATTCTGGCGCAATTTGCGCCAATTGCTGACGCCCCAAATGCAAATCCAACAGGTCTCTGTCGCCCAAATCCATCAGAGCCAACAGCGCGATGGCGTCGCCTTGGGTCAGCTGTGTTGCGTAGCGGGCAAAAAAACGGGCGATGAAAATATCGTTTTCCAGCAAACCGCGACGGCAACGCCAACGGATGCGATTGATATCGGCTTCAGTCAGCAGCACATCGTGCGCAGGATGGGGGGCAGCTTGCATGCCTTTGATTTTAAGACAATTCGTAAAAGCTGCCGGGCACGCCGGGCGCTAAAGCCCCGCAGCGCTGTTTGAATCGGGGCGCGATTGTTTTACATCAAGCTTTTAAGGCTCAAAGCGCAAATGGCCGTCAGCTATGGGTGCGCGTAGCAGGCCTTGCGCGTCGACAAAGTACTTTTGCGTCAAGCGCCACGGCCAGCGCCCGCCTTGCTGCGGAAACTCGTGCAAATGGCGCAGCACATAATTTGATTGCAAATCTAAAAAGGCACATTCAGGCTCAGCCGCATCGCGCACCGCCACGGCACTGCGCGCACCGGTTTGCTGCATATATTGCAGCAGGCGACAGGCGTATTGCGCCACCAAATCGGATTTGAGCGTCCACGCCGCATGGCTATAACCAATCGTGAAAAACAAATTGGGCAGCCCCGTGAGCATGGCGCCCTTGTAAGTCATGGTTTGATTCAAAGCCACGGCCTTGCCATCGACTGCTAATTGCACGCCGCCCAAAGGCAGTAGTTGCAAACCCGTCGCCATCACCACCACATCGGCTTGCAGCTCTTGGCCTGATTCGAGTTTGATGCCGCTTGGCGTGAAGTTAGCAATCGCCTCTGTGACCACGCTCGCCTTGCCAGCGCGTATGGCCTGAAACAAATCGCCATCGGGCGCAACACAAAGCCGTTGCTGCCACGGCTGGTATTGGGGATTAAAGTGCCGCTGGGTATACGGCCCCTCGCCCAAGACGCGGCGCACCTCGCGCCCCAGCAAGCGCCGCGTGAGCTGCGGCCAGCGCATGGCCAAGCTGTACAAGGCTTGGTTGAAATAGATGTTTTTACGCCGCACGATGGCGTAAGCGCGCGCGGGCGAGAACAGGGCACGCATGCGCTGGGCAAAGGCATCCACACGCGGCAAAGACCCCACAAAAGTCGGACTGCGCTGCACCATGGTGACATGGGCTGCCGTTTGCGCCAAATGCGGCACCAGCGTCACAGCTGTTGCGCCGCTGCCTATCACCACCACGCGCTTGCCAGCATAGTCCAACCCCTCGGGCCAATGCTGCGCATGCACCAGCGTGCCACGGTAATCAGCCAGCCCTTTGAAGGCTGGCTGATGCCCTTGATCGTAGCGAAAGTAGCCCGCGCACAGATGCAAAAAATTGCAGCTCATGCGCTGCAGCGTTTGCTCGGGGCCGACAGCCAGCTCGACATGCCAACGCGCTTGGCCACTGTCCCAATTTGCACGCAGCAGCTTGTGTCCAAAGCGGATGTGCGGCAGCAAGCCGTAGTCGCGCGCGGTCTCTTGTATGTAATCGCGGATGCGCCCGCCCTCGGCAATCGATTGCTCATCTAACCAAGGTTTGAAGGCATAGCCCAAGGTGTACATGTCCGAGTCTGAGCGTATGCCGGGGTAGCGAAACAAATCCCAAGTGCCACCGATGGCGCCGCGTGCTTCTAAGATGGCAAAGCGGCGCTCGGGGCAGTTCTGCTGCAAATGCACCGCAGCGCCTATGCCCGACAAGCCAGCGCCGATGATGAGCATGTCCCAGTGTTCCAGCGCGTCCATTTACCCTGCCTCACTCCATCTTTGCACCTTGCACTTAGCTTTTGGCTTCATACAAGAATTTTTCATGCCAATATTGGCAAAAACAGCCGTCAAACCTGCCTGAGCAGCTACTAATTTAGTAATAAAAATGACAGTCTATCTACAAAAGCAAAAACCCCGACACGCGGGGTTTTGCAAAAGTAGAAAGTGCCGCAGTTTTAGACCGCGCGGCGCACCAGCATTTCTTTGATTTTGCCGATGGCCTTGGTGGGGTTCAGACCTTTGGGGCAGACATCGACGCAGTTCATGATGCTGTGGCAGCGGAACAGGCGGTAGGGGTCTTCCAAATTGTCTAAACGCTCGCCCGTGGCTTGGTCGCGGCTGTCGGCCAAGAAGCGGTAGGCTTGCAAAAGACCAGCGGGGCCGACGAATTTGTCTGGGTTCCACCAGAAAGACGGGCAAGCAGTCGAGCAGCTGGCGCACAAGATGCACTCGTACAAGCCGTTCAACTCTTCGCGCTCCTCAGGCGATTGCAGGCGCTCTTTTTCAGGCAAAGGCGTGTTGTTGATGAGGTAAGGCTTGATGCTGTTGTACTGCGCAAAGAATTGCGTCATGTCAACGAACAAGTCGCGCACTACTGGCAAGCCAGGCAGCGGCTTCAAGACGATAGGGTCTTTCAAGTCGCGCATATTGGTCAGGCAAGCCAAACCGTTTTTGCCGTTGATGTTCATGGCGTCAGAGCCACAAACGCCCTCGCGGCACGAGCGGCGGAAAGACAGCGTTGGGTCTTGCGCTTTGATTTTCAAGAGCGCGTCTAGCAACATGCGCTCGTGCCCGTCCAGCTCAACCTCTATGGTTTGCATATAGGGCTTAGCATCTTTATCAGGATCGTAGCGGTAGATTTGGAAAGTTCTTTTAGCCATGATGGGTTCTCGCTAAGGGTGGAAATTAAAACGTGCGGACTTGTGGCTCGACAGCCGCAATCGCTTTAGTCTTCATATTGACGGGTTTGTAGCTCAAGCTATTGCTCGCGCTCTCCCACAGCGTGTGCTTGAGCCAGTTCACATCGTCGCGGCCCAAAGGCGCGGTCGGGTGCGTGGCAGGGTGCTCGTAATCGTCCACCATGTGCGCGCCGCGGCACTCGGTGCGCGCAGCAGCTGAGACCATGGTCGATTGCGCCGCTTCGATCAAGTTCTCCACTTCCAGCGCTTCGACGCGGGCGGTGTTGAATACCAGCGACTTGTCTTTGAGGTGGATGTTTTTCACACGCTCGCGCAATGCGGCAACAGCTTTCACGCCCTCGTCCATCATCGCTTGGGTGCGGAACACGCCTGCGTGCTGCTGCATCGCCGTGCGCAAATCGTTCGCCACATCTTGCGAGTATTCGCCGCTGCTGCTTTGCTCTAAACGGTTCACACGCGCGAGCGTGTAGTCGGCCGCGTTCGCTGGCAGCGGTTTGTGCGCCGTCGTGCTTTGGCTGAAGCTGACGATGTGATCGCCCGCTGATTTACCAAAGACCAACAAGTCGAGCAGCGAGTTCGTGCCCAAGCGGTTCGCGCCGTGGACCGAGACGCAAGCGCATTCGCCCACTGCGTACAAGCCATTGACGACTTGGCTGTTTTTGTCCAGCACCTGACCACGGATGGTGGTGGGAATGCCGCCCATTTGGTAGTGGATCGTCGGCACGACCGGGATCGGCTCTTTGGTGATGTCCACATTGGCAAAATTCATGCCAATTTCGTAAACGGAAGGCAGGCGTTGATGAATTTTGTCAGCGCCCAGATAGGCAAAGTTGAGCAAGATGTAATCTTTGTTCGGGCCACAGCCGCGGCCTTCTTTGATCTCTTGGTCCATGCAGCGCGAAACAAAGTCGCGTGGCGCCAAGTCTTTGTACTCGGGTGCATAGCGCTCCATAAAGCGTTCGCCTTCGCTGTTGACGAGGTAAGCGCCTTCACCGCGGCAACCCTCAGTCAGCAACACGCCCGCACCAGCTACGCCTGTGGGGTGGAATTGCCAGAACTCCATGTCTTGCAGAGGAATGCCCGCGCGTGCGGCCATGCCCAAACCGTCGCCAGTGTTGATAAAGGCGTTAGTAGAAGCGGCAAAAATGCGGCCTGCGCCACCGGTTGCCAGCAAGACGGTTTTGGCGTGCAGGGTGTAAACCTCGCCCGTTTCCATCTCGAGCGCTGTCACGCCGACGCAATCGCCGTCGGCGTCGCGGATCAAATCCAGCGCCATCCACTCGACAAAGAACTGGGTTTTAGCCGCTACGTTTTGTTGGTAGAGCGTGTGCAACATGGCGTGGCCCGTGCGGTCGGCTGCCGCGCAAGCGCGCTCAACCAGTTTGCGTTTGCCACCGCCCGCGTCTACGGTGTGGCCGCCAAATGGGCGTTGGTAAATGGTGCCGTCAGGATTGCGGTCAAAAGGCATGCCGAAGTGTTCCAGCTCATAAACCACGCGCGGCGCTTGCTCGCACATGAATTCAATCGCGTCTTGGTCGCCCAGCCAGTCTGAGCCTTTGACGGTGTCATAAAAATGGTCAGCCCAGCTGTCGGGGTTCATATTGCCCAAAGAAGCAGAAACACCACCCTGCGCGGCCACGGTGTGCGAGCGCGTGGGGAATACTTTAGACAGCACCGCTACATTGAGGCCCGCACGCGCGAGCTGCAAAGACGCGCGCATACCTGAGCCGCCCGCGCCGACGATGACAACGTCAAATTTTCTGTTTATCACTTTAGTCATTTTTTAAATACTCCAGAGCACTTGCAAGATCCAGCCCGCGCAGCCCGCGAGGTAAACCAAAGTCGCAATTTGCAGACTCAGACGCAAACCGTCGGCTTTGACGTAATCCATCAACACATTGCGCACGCCCACCCAAACGTGGTAGATCAAGGCTACAGCCACGGCAAAAGTCAAAAACTTGACCCAACCCGGTGCGAACACGCCCGCCCATTTGTCGTAACCGCTAACCACCAGTGCTTGGCCTTCAGCATTGAGGACGCGCTCGCCCATTTCATCCAAAACATAACGCGGCCAAGCCCAGCGGCCCAGCACGATAAAAGTGTAGACCGTCATCAAGATGGCGGTCACGCGTTGTGCCAACCAGTCCCGTGTGCCGTAATGCGCGCCAACAACGAGGCGCTTGCTTCCGTAATTCACTGCCATTTTTTATTCTCCTTATGCGCGGTTTAAATCAGGCCAAACAGCGACACAGCAAAGCAGAGCGTCGCGAGCAAACTGATGGCAAAAGTCGCGTAAGCAGACAGGCGTCCAAAAGTTTTGTCCAGGCGGTGCGAAATGTCGGTATAGACATGGCGCAGACCCGCGAACAAGTGGTGCATATAAGCCCAAAACAGCACGACGAGGATGACTTTCAAGGGCGTGAAGTGGGCGAGCGTCCACATCAGCCAAGGGGCCAAAGGTTTTTCGGCCGTAGCGTAGGGGTACCACTCCAGAATCGCTTGGAAGTTGCCAAAAGCGATTTCAGACACCAGCGATTGCTCAAACAGCCACACCAGCAAAGGCAGGGCCAAGAACAGCAGCATGCCGCTGACGCGGTGAAAAATCGAGACCAGCGCAGCCGGGGGCATGCGGTAAGTGCGCACATCTTTGAAAACATTGATGTTGCGAAACTCGGGCTTGGCGGCGCGGCGCGCCTTGAGATCGGAGCTTTCAGTCATGGAGTCTTCCGTTTGGGGTTGATAGGTTTCTTATTTTTATTGCGCTTAGGCCAAGGCCAGCCTAGGCAACAAGAGCTTCATTTTATGCCATGCCAAGGCAAGGGCTTATCAGCCGAATAGACGCGGGTGCTAGGCGCCAACTTGCGCGCTTAATCACAGCGTTGCGCCTGAAGCCATCCACCTTAGCCCAAACACTACTTATTCGATAGCTGCTTAGGCAGGTTTGATAGGCGTTATAGGCATATTTCATGCTTAAAATGGCATTGATAGCCTGTTTTTAGCTCTTCTCGACCGGGTAATTGGCGGCTTTCCACGCCGCCGTGCCGCCTTCTAAGCTGTAAGCCTTGTCGTAGCCTAGCTTTTTGGCGATGTTTTGCGCTTTGGCCGAACGCGCACCGCGCGAGCAAACCAAAATCACGGGCAGGCTTTTGTTTTTCACCACGGTGGGCAAGCGGCTTTCGAGCTCAGCCAGGGGAATATGCTTGGCGCTGCCGATGTGTTCAGCCGCGTACTCGCTGGCGTCACAAACATCGATGATTTGCGCTTTCTCGCGGTTGATCAGATTCACCGCACCCGCCGGGCTGATGGGTGCTTCGCCAGCGGCGGCGCGCTTTTGCAAAGCCGGCACAAACAAGAGCGCGCCAGCGCCCAGTGCCATTAAGAAGAGATACCAGTTGTCGAGCAAAAATTTCATGGGCTTAAAGGGCAGCAGACTGCTTTGTACAATGAGAGCCTCGAATTGTAAGTGCAAGCCTTCTTTCGCGCCCTCACAGCGCCCTCACCACCTCTTTACCCACTCTTCGGAAATTGCAGCATGTATAAACTGGTACTCATACGCCACGGCGAATCACAATGGAATTTGGACAACCGCTTTACCGGTTGGCACGATGTCGATTTGACCGAGACGGGCGTCAATCAGGCCAAAAAGGCCGGTCAAATTTTGAAATCACATGGTTTTGATTTTGATTTGGCCTATACCAGCGTGCTCAAACGCGCCACGCGCACGCTGTGGCACACACTGGACGAAATGGACCGCACTTGGTTGCCTGTGGTGCACACTTGGCGCTTGAACGAGCGCCACTACGGTGGCTTGCAAGGCTTGAACAAAGCCGACACAGCGGCCAAATACGGCGACGAGCAAGTCTTGGTTTGGCGCCGCAGCTACACCACACCGCCGCCAGCGCTAGAGCATGGCGACGAACGCTGGGAAGGTGGCGATGTGCGCTACGCCAAATTGCAGCCGAGCGAAATTCCGCGCACCGAATGCTTGAAAGACACGGTCGCACGCGTGTTGCCCGTGTGGAATGACTCGATCGCACCCGCCATCAAAGCGGGCAAACGCATCGTCATTGCCGCCCACGGCAACTCGATACGCGCGCTGGTCAAACACCTCGACAACATCTCTGACGACGACATCGTTGGCGTCAACATTCCGAACGGCGTGCCGCTGGTTTACGAGTTGGATGCGAATCTCAAACCCATCAAGCACTACTATTTGGACAGCGCAGCGGCAGCTTAAACCCCCAAGCCTCAGCGCCTTACTTCAAGCCTAGGCGCTGGGCCAATTTGTGCAGATTGCTCGCGTCTAAATCCAAGGCGCGCGCGGCAGCGGCCCAGTTGTGGCCACTTTGCTCCAGCGCTGCGGCTATGGACAAGCGCTGCGCATTTTCTACCGCCGCTCGCATATTCAAGCCCGCTTCGGCGATGAGCGGCGCAGGCAAACCCGCGGCGCTGCGCATCGGCGCAATCGGCGGCAAGAGTGGCGTGGCTGCGCGCAATACCGGCGCATCGCTGCTCTGCTCCAAGTCCAGCAGCTCCACCGGCAGTGTGACGATGTCGGTAGTTTGCGCGCCCCGACTCAAAGCCTTGAGCGCAGCGCGACTGATCACATGCTCTAACTCGCGCACATTGCCCGGCCAGGCATATTGCAACAGTGCCGCTTGCGCTTCGGGCGCAAGGCGCAAACTGCGCAGCCCCAAACGGCTGCGGTTCAATTCTAAAAAACGCCCCGCCAACAGCAACACATCGGCACCGCGCTCGCGCAGCGCCGGAATGTGCACGGGGTAAACCGACAAGCGATGGTACAAATCAGCCCGAAAAGCGCCGTCGCGCACGCGCTCGTGCAGCGGCCGGTTGGTGGCCGCAATCAAACGCACATTGACCTTGCGACTGCTGTCGCTGCCCAAGCGCTGAATTTCGCCATTCTGCAATACGCGCAAGAGCTTGGCCTGTATCGCCAGCGGCAACTCGCCCACTTCGTCTAAAAATAAGGTACCGCCGTGGGCGCTCTCAAAACGCCCAGCGCGATCGGCCACCGCGCCCGAAAAAGCGCCGCGCACATGGCCAAAAAATTCACTCTCCGCCAAAGACTCGGGCAGCGCGGCGCAGTTGATTTGCACAAACACCTTGTCAGCGCGGCGCGAATGCTGCTGCAAATAGCGCGCAAACAGCTCTTTGCCCACCCCGGTTTCACCCAAAAACAAAACCGGCAAATCAGACTGCGCCACCACCAACAACTCTTTCAGCAGGTTTTGCATCACCGGACTTTGGCCGACGATTTCGGTGTCAAGCACTGGCGGCTCCTTGCCCAGCACGCGACGGGCTAAATGACCGCGCTGCAAACTCAGGCGCAAGCGTTGGTTCTCTTGCTCTAAATGGCCCATGCGTATCGCCGCTTCCAGCACCGGCCGTAAAGGCTCTAGCGCTTGGCGCGCCTGGCTGATAAAGGCGTCCGCTGCTAGCGTATCCAGCGTGAGCACACCCCAGACGCGGCTCTCGATGTGCAAGCGCAAACCCATGCACTCGTGCACCGGCAGCGGCTCGCCTGCCTGCTCTTCTATCAAACCATCGTAAGGGTCGGGCAAATGGCTGTCAGCATCAAACACCGTCAATTCGCGTCGCGCCAAAATGGCACTCAAGCGCGGATGCTGGCTGACGGTAAAGCGCCGCCCAAAGACCTCTTGCACCAAACCATCGGCCGCCACCGGGTGCAGGGTGTCACCCTCTAGCCGCAACAAAGCCACCGCACCCGCATTGAAGTGCTGGCGCAAGCTGACCACCAAACGCTGCAAACGCACGGCCTGCGGCAAGTCGGCAATCAAGTCATTGAGTAAAAAGAGTTCCAGCTGCATAAATAGCAAATATCAGTATGAAAAAGCCGTTTTAAGCCGTCAAAACTGCCTGAGCAGCTCATTAAAAAATAGCAAAGTGTCAATGGTTCATTTAACCAATGATGGTTAATTTAACCAATGAATATATTGGTCAAATATACCATTGCTGATGACGGCCTTGGGTAAACAATTGATATACAAGCCGCAAATTAAATGGCATAGTAATTGCTAAGTAGTAGGTGAATTTATTTTTCTGGAGTTCCCTATGTTAGACGAGACCTTGGGCCAACTGGCTTGCCGCATACCCGGCGCCACGCAAGTCTTTCACCAATACCGCATGGATTTTTGCTGCGGCGGCAAGCAAACCCTGCGCGATGCGGCACGCAAAGGCCAAGTCGAGCCGGAAGAAGTCGAGCGCCAACTCCAAGCCATGCTGGCTTTAGGCAAAACGCAACACGACTGGACCAAAGCCACAAACGCCGAGCTGATCGCACACATTCTTGAGCGCTACCACGCACGCCACCGTGAACAGTTGCCCGAACTCATCCGCTTGGCGCTCAAAGTCGAGCGCGTGCACGCCGACAAAGCCGACTGCCCCAAAGGCTTGGCCGCGCACCTCGAAACCATGCTGCAAGAGCTAGACAGCCACATGCAAAAAGAAGAACAAGTGCTCTTCCCCATGCTGGAACGCGCACCAGCCAGCGGCCCCGCACAAGGCCCCATCAGCGTGCTGCGCATGGAGCACGACCAACACGGTTTAGAAGTCGAAAAACTCGACGCACTGACCAACCACATCACGCCGCCAGCTGGCGCTTGCAACACTTGGCGCGCGCTCTACGCTGGTCTGACGCAATTCAAAGAAGACTTGATGCAGCACATCCACCTCGAGAACAATATTTTGTTCGTCGATCCGACCCACAAACCAGTCGTCCATTAAGGGAGTATTTATGGCGCAATATAAAAAACTTTGGCTCATACTGCTCGGTGTCCTCATCGTCACCTTCGGCATTTTGGGCTATTACGGTAAAGAGGTTTACCGCCAGGCCCCACCTATACCTGAGGTGGTGGCGACGCAAGACGGAACCGTGCTGTTTACCAAAGACAGCATCCTTGACGGCCAAACGGCTTGGCAATCAGTCGGCGGGATGCAGTTGGGCTCGATCTGGGGGCATGGCGCCTACCAAGCGCCCGATTGGACCGCGGACTGGCTGCACCGCGAGTTGGTGACTTGGCTGGACCTAGCCGCGCAACAACGCTATGGTCAGGGCTACGACACGCTGGATGCCGAACGCCAAGGCAATCTGCAAAGCGCACTCAAAGCCGAGTACCGTGGCAACCGCCCCGACGCAAACGGCACGGTGACGGTATCGGCGCTGCGGGCACAAGCCATTGAAAAAACAGCGGCGCACTACACCGCCCTGTTTAGCGATGCGCCCGAGCTGCACAAAACGCGCGTGGCTTATGCCATGAAAGAAAACGCCATGCCCAGCGCCGAGCGCCGCGCGCAAATGGCTGGCTTTTTCTTCTGGACGGCTTGGGCGACTGCGACTGAACGCCCCGACCAAAAAGTCACTTACACCAACAACTGGCCCCACGAGCCGCTGATCGGCAATCAGCCTTCGGCTGAGAACATCGTTTGGTCCGTCATCAGCATCGCTTTGATGATGATGGGCGTCGGCTTCTTGGTTTGGGCTTGGTCTTTCTTGCAAAGCGAAGAGCCAAATCCCGTTGTACCTAAAACAGACCCGCTGCTCGGCATTGCGCTCACGGCTTCGCAAAAAGCCTTGGGCAAGTATGTGTTCTTGGTGATGGCGCTGCTGATCTTCCAAGTCTTCTTGGGTGCATTCACCGCGCATTACACGGTCGAGGGCCAAGAGTTCTACGGCATTGATGTCTCGCAATACTTCCCCTACACGCTCACACGCACTTGGCACATACAGAGCGCTTTGTTCTGGATTGCGACGGGCTTTTTGGCTGCGGGCTTGTTTTTGGCGCCCTATATCAATGGCGGCAAAGACCCCAAATACCAAGCGCAGGGCGTGAATATTTTGTTCGGCGCGCTGCTTGTAGTGGTAGTTGGCTCTTTTGCTGGCAACTACTTGGCGATTGCACAAAAAATGCCGCCAGACTTGAACTTCTGGCTGGGTCACCAAGGCTATGAATATGTCGATCTGGGCCGCTTGTGGCAAATCGGCAAATTTGTCGGCGTGGCATTCTGGTTGGTGCTGATGCTGCGCGGCATCCTGCCAGCGCTGCGCGCGCCTGGCGGTGCCGATCGCAATTTGCTCACGCTGTTTGCCTTCTCCGTCATCGCCATCGGCTTGTTCTACGCCAGTGGCTTCTTCTACGGCGAACGCACGCACTTGACCGTGATGGAATACTGGCGCTGGTGGGTGGTGCATTTGTGGGTGGAGGGCTTCTTTGAAGTGTTCGCCACGACCGCACTGGCCTTTATCTTCGCCACTTTGGGCTTGGTGTCTTTGCGTGCCGCCACGGCAGCAGCGCTGGCTTCGGCCTCGCTGTTCTTGCTCGGCGGCGTACCCGGCACTTTCCACCACCTTTACTTCTCAGGCACTACCACACCAGTGATGGCTGTGGGCGCTTGCTTTAGCGCACTCGAAGTCGTGCCTTTGATCTTGATCGGCCACGAGGCTTGGCACAACTGGAGCCAAAGCCAGCGTGCGCCGTGGATGAATCGCCTGAAGTGGCCAGTGATGTGCTTTATTGCAGTGGCTTTCTGGAATATGTTGGGTGCGGGCGTCTTCGGCTTCCTCATCAACCCGCCTATTTCGCTCTACTACCTGCAAGGCCTGAATATGACACCTTTGCACGCACACGCGGCACTGTTTGGCGTCTACGGCTTCTTGGCCATCGGCTTCACGCTCTTGATTCTGCGCTACCTGCGTCCGAACTTGGTGTTTGGCGAGCGTTTGATGAAAACCGCCTTCTGGGGTCTGAACATCGGCTTGGCGCTGATGCTCTTCACCAGCTTGCTGCCTATCGGTCTCTACCAATTCCACGCCAGCATCAGCGAAGGCTTGTGGTATGCGCGTAGCGAAGCCTTTATGCAACAAGACCATATGCAAACCCTGCGTTGGGTGCGCACTTTTGGTGATGTCGTCTTTATGGTCGGCGCACTGGCTTACGCTTGGCAAGTTGTTAAAGGCTTATTCCTCAAGTCTTAAAGCACTGAAAGCCAAGAGCAGCACCTAGGCCGCAAGGCCCAAGCGCTGCCTCTCACACCTAGCAAAAACCGCAATCTTTGCGGTTTTTTGCTTTCTGCGTCGTCGCAGCTTCATAGCTACGGTGTATATTGCCTACTTCCCCCACCCCTAGCAGCTTCAGAGAGTTTATGAAACAACGAGTTAAGGCATACACTTGGATCGCAGTCGGCACCCTTGCCGGCGCTTTGGCGACCATGTCGGTTCAGTCCGTCGCGCGCAATGCCCGTGGCGATTTGCCACTCGAAGAAATGCAGCGTTTTGCCCGCGTTTTCGAAACCATCAAAGGCAACTATGTCGAAACGGTAGATGAGAAAAAGCTCATCAACGACGCCATCAAGGGCATGGTCACCAGCCTGGATCCGCACTCGACCTACTTTGATGCCAAGGGCTTGAAAGAATTCAACGAAGGCGTGTCTGGCAGCTTTGTCGGCCTCGGCATAGAAATCACGCAAGAAGACGGCTATGTCAAAGTCGTCTCGCCCATCGAAGGCTCGCCCGCTTTCCGCGCGGGCCTCAAGTCAGGCGACTTGGTCACCAAAATTGACGATGTGAATGTGCGTACCCTGTCGCTGAACGAAGCGGTTAAACGCATGCGCGGCGAGCCCAACACGCAAGTGCGCCTGAACATCGAGCGCAAAGCTGAGAACCGCAACTTCAGCGTCACGATCACACGCGAGTTGATCAAAACTTTCTCGGTCAAAAGCAAGATGATTGAGCCAGGCTATGGCTGGGTACGCATCACGCACTTCCAAGAGCGCACGGTGCAAGACTTTGCGACCCAAGTCACCAGCTTGTACCAAGCAGACCCGAAGATGAAGGGTTTGGTCTTGGATTTGCGCAACGACCCGGGCGGCTATTTGCACTCGGCGGCGGCGATTTTGTCGGCCTTTTTTGACAAGCCCGTCACTGTCGTGTCAACCAAAGGACAAATGAGCGGCACGAACGAAACCATGACGACCGCGCCCGGTTCCTTCCCGCGCGAAGACTACGAAGCGATTGCCGCCATGAGCAAAGCCACGCGCAATATGCTGCACAGCATACCGGTGGTGGTGTTGGTCAATGAAGGCTCAGCCTCGGCCAGCGAGATCGTGGCCGGCGCTTTGCAAGACCACAAACGCGCCACCTTGATTGGCAACCAAACTTTTGGCAAAGGCTCGGTGCAAACCGCGGTGTGCTTAGACGAGGGCAACCAGTCTATGCAAAGCTGCAAAAACGCCGGCTTGAAGCTGACCATCTCGCGCTACTACACACCATCGGGCAAGTCGATACAGGCCAAGGGCATCGTGCCCGATTATTTTGTCGACGAGTCTGAAAGCGGCGATCCGTTTGCGATTTTGCGTTACCCACGCGAGGCCGATTATTTGCGCCACATCAGCAACGGCCAAGGCAGCGAGATCGACACCAAAGCGCTGGACCAAGAGCGCGAAGCCGCGCGCAAACGCATGGAAGCCGAAAGCTGCAAGCCCGAAGACCAGCGTTATAAATCGCCCGATTTGGGCAGCGACAAAGACTTCCAACTCTTGCAAGCCATAGGCAAACTGCAAGGCAAGCCCGTCGTCGTCAGCAAAGCGCTGATGGAACGCAAAGAGAGTAAGAAAACCGAGTCGGAAGACGAAGAGTAAACCAGAGCGGCTAGCTGTGAGCAGTGCTTAGCCCTTGCGTTGATTCAGAGATTCAGCGCATTAATGCTATTTATTTAATAGCTGCTCAGGCAGGTTTGATAGGCCTTACAGGCATTATTTGCTTAAAATTTAAGCTTTTTATTCATTTTCATTTGATTCAGGCATGTTAGCTGCAGCGTCAGGCGCAAGCGCCTTGGTATTGTTCTCGGGCGGTCAAGACTCCACCGTTTGTTTGGCTTGGGCGCTGACGCGCTATGCGCGGGTCGAGACCATAGGCTTCAACTACGGCCAGCGCCACGCGGTTGAAATGGAATGCCGCCTGCGCATTCTGCAAAAAATCCGCAGCCAGTTTCCGCAGTGGGCGCACAAGCTGGGCGAAGACCATGTCTTGCCCATACCCGTTTTGGGCGCGATGAGCGAGACTTCGCTCACGCGCGAGGTCGAGATCCACATGAGCAGCTCGGGCCTGCCCGACACCTTTGTGCCGGGGCGCAATTTGCTCTTTCTCACTTTGGCGGCGGCGCTGGCTTACCGGCGCGGCTTGACGGCCTTGATCACGGGCGTGTGCGAGACCGACTACTCAGGCTACCCCGATTGCCGCGATGCCACCATGCGCGCGATGGAGCACACGCTCAACCTCGGGATGGAGGCCCATTTTGAAATCCACACACCGCTGATGTGGCTGACCAAGGCGCAAACATGGCGTTTGGCGCAACAGCTAGGCGGCGCGCCCTTGGTCGATTTGATTTTGGAAGACAGCCACAGCTGCTATATGGGCGAGCACAGCACGCGGCACGCTTGGGGCTATGGCTGCGGCACTTGCCCCGCGTGCGAGTTGCGCGCCCACGGCTGGCAGCTATGGCAAAGCGGCCAAGCCGCGCCGCTGCCGGGCACTTAAAGCGCCCACACACCCAAGGGCACCCCTATTCGGCCCATAATGGGCGCATCTAGCGACAAACAGGACACAGCTTGCAGCATGATTAAACATTTAGTAATTTGGCGTTTGAAAGACGAAGCGGCGGGCAATGACCGCGCCACGAATTCGCGCTTGATCAAAGAAAAACTGAAAGCGCTGCGCGGTCAAATTCCCGGCTTGGTCAAGCTCGAAGTCGGCATAGAGGGCGATAGCAACAACCCCGAGCAAGGCCATGTCGTGCTCTATTCGGTGTTTGAGAGCCGCGTGGCACTGCAAGCCTATAGCAGCCACCCAGCGCACAAGGCGGTCGCTGCTTTTATCAAAGAAGTGGCGAGTGAGCGCCGCGTGATTGATTACGAAGTCTTCGCCGCTGAGAGCCCCAGCCGCGCGCCGCGTTAAACACTTGATTGCCCGCCGCTCAGCCCAAGCTGCTGTGCGGCAGCGCTGGCAGCGCCAAACGCTCTTGCGCCAGCCCAGCAGCAAAAGCTTGGCGCCACGGCGGTAATGCCGCTGCCAGGTCGGCGCCCAAACCACGCACCAAACACACCGCTTGCGCGCCCGTGCGCGCGACTTGCGTCGCCTGGGCATAATCCAGCACGCCGCCTATGCCCACCACCGGGCAGCCCGCCATATGTGCCCACCAAGTCAAATTGTCTAAGCCTTGCGGCAGCCATGGCATGTCTTTGGTCGTTGTCGGCCAGACGGGTCCACAGGCAATATAGGCAGGAGCGATGCTACGCGCACGCGCTAACTCCCACAGGCTGTGGCTGCTCAGACCAAGCTTGACTGGCTCCTTTAGCAGCGCATGGCGCGCTGCACTGCTAAGCAGCTGCCAATCTTCTTGGCCCAAATGCAGACCCGGCGCGGCGGCTTGCATGGCCTGCTCACTGTGGTCGTTGATAAACAAATCAGCGCCAGCCGCACGCGCCATGGCAACCGCCGCCCGGATGTCTTGCGCCAACTGGGTGTGCCAAGCGGCATCAGCCGCAGCCGGTGTTTTGATGCGCAGCTGCACCAGCTGGGCACCCGCCGCTAGGACTTGTTCCAAACGCGGCAAGCTATCAACCAAAACATAAACATCGCGCGCTAATGCAGACGCATGACCCAAACGCTCGCTGTATCGCGGCGTGCATACAGCGGGCAACTCCTCACCCCAACCCATATAGGGCATGTGCTGCGGCTGCGTCGCAAAGCCCGCTTGCGCTTGCGCATGCACAGGCCCAGCGCCGCTACCCGCCGCGTAGGCATGCTCTAGCGCGTGACTCGTCGCCATTTTGGCTAAGACCAAAGCATCAGCCGCCACAAAGCCTAAGGCTAAGGCAGCCGCGATGCTAGTCGCAAAAGTGCAGCCCGTGCCATGGTTGTGTGGCGTCGGCAAACGCGGCAACGCCATATAGCCGCTGGCTTGCGGGCTGTGCACCCAATCGAGGGCCCAAGCGCCCACAGCGCTATCGCCACCGGTGATGCAGATCGATTGCCAACTTTTTAGCCCAGGCCAGTGGGGTGTACTGGCTGCATGCACCGCTGCGCCTGCGCGCAGATAGGGCCGCAGACGCGCCACTTCGTTCGCATTGGGTGTAAACACATGCGCGTGCGGCAGCAGCTCCTGCACATAAGCTTGCAACAGTGCCTCGTCTGCCAAGTCTTTGCCCGTGCTCGCAGCCAAAACTGGATCCACCACCAGTTGCAATTGCGGCTGGCGCTCACGCAAGCGCGTTACCCACTGCACGACCACACGCACATTCTCGGCACTGCCCAGTAAACCAGTCTTGATGACAGCAGGCGGCATGTCCTCGGCCAAAGCTGCCAATTGCGCGTGCAGCAGCTCAGGCGCCTCCGGTTGCACTTGCGTGATGGCTTGCGAGTTTTGTGCGGTGATGGCGGCCACGACTGGGCACAGGTGCACGCCAAAGGCAGCCGCTGCGCGCGCGTCAGCGCTGAGACCCGCGCCGCCGCCCGAGTCATTGCCGGCAATGCTCCAGATTATGGGTTTGGCTGTGGGCGCCTTGGTCACTGGGCCGCCTCAAGGCAAAAGAAAAGGATTACCTGTCACCGGCGTGCTGGCTACTGCATAGTCTTGCCGCGCCATCACACCGGCACGGTAGGCGCTGCGGCCCGCCTCTATCGCTTGTTTAAAAGCCTGTGCCATCAAGACCGGCTGCGCCGCTTGGCTAACGGCTGAGTTCAGCAACACGGCATCAAAACCCATTTCCATCGCTTGCGCCGCATGGCTGGGCGCCCCTATGCCAGCATCAATGATCAAAATCGCCTCTGGCAAACGCGCCCGCAAAGTGCGCAAAGCATAGGGGTTGATCAAACCTTGGCCTGAACCTATGGGCGCGCCCCAAGGCATGAGCAAGGGGCAGCCGACATCAAGCAAACGGCGGCAGGTGACCAAATCATCGGTGCAATAAGGAAAGACCGTAAAGCCCTCGCGCACCAATTCAGCCGCCGCACTGATCAACTCAATCGGATCAGGCTGCAAGGTGTAGTCATCGCCCACAACTTCGAGCTTGACCCAGTTTGTGCCATAGAGTTCACGCGCCATATGGGCCAGTTGCACGGCCTCGCGCGCGCTGCGGCAACCGGCAGTATTGGGCAATAAGCGCGCACCGTGCAAGGCCAAGTTGTCGCGAATAATTTGGACAAAACCGTTGTCACCGGCAACCGCCAATTGGCGCTTGAGCCCCACGGTCACAATCTGCGCCGCGCTCACGCGCATGCTGTCGGCTAGCGCTTGGGGCGAGGGGTAGCCCGCCGTGCCGAGTAAAAAGCGGCTGGTGAGCGTGACACCATCGATCTGCCAGTGGTCTGCTGAAGTTTGCTGCTGCACGAGTCTGCCTGTCTTTCAATAAAAACCCGCTTGCCCTGCTGGGCGCGTTTTAAAACGCTTATGTACCCAATAGTACTGCGCGATGCCGTAGCGTTCTATCAGCGCTTCTAATTCTTGGTTCATGCGCAGGGTATCGCGGTAGGCGTCAGCGCTGGGGTAGTTGTCCCAAACCGCCGACACTTCTATGTCATAGCCATGCGGGCGCAGCACCGTCACCATGGACACGACCTGCGCTTGCCCGAGCTGCGCAAAGCGCGGCAAAGCGGGTGCGGTGGCTGCTGGCACACCGAAGAAAGGCACAAAGGATTCGGCTTTGTCAGTCGCGCCGCCTAAATCCATATCGGGCAATAAATACAAGATCGATTTGTCTTTGCGCAGTGCCGAGACCACCGAGCGTATCGGCGCGGTGCGATCCACCACATGCAAATTGCCAAAGCGTTTGCGACCCGCCAGCACCCACGCATCCATTTGCGGATTGCTTTGCCGTGAATAAATGCTGGTGAAGTCGCGCCAGCGCGCCATCCCTAGCGCCACGCCACCAGCGTCTAAGCCCATAAAGTGCGGCGCGAATACCACCAGTGCTTCTTGCCCTTGCAAGGGACTCAAGTCGCCATGCCAATGCAAGCGTTTTGCCAATATCGCTTCGCTGCCATGCCACAACCAACTGCGGTCTAACCAGCTTTGTGCAAAATGCACGAATACGGCGCGTGTTTGTTGTTGGCGCTCAGCCGCGCTCATGGCTGGAAAACACAAACGCAAATTGGTGAGCACCACATGGCGGCGCTTGCGTGCCACGAGGTAGAGCACCTGACCAAACAGCGCGCCCAAAAAACGCAGCAAAGGCAAGGGCAAATGCGCCAATGCGCGCATGCCAAGCAAACCGAGCTGAACCCACATGACTAGGCTTTACCCACCCGCAAGCGCAGGCGGATGTAGCTGGCCAATGCCACGAACAAAGCCACGCCCAGCGAGAGCTCTAGCCACGCCAGCTGCTGCCCCAGCCCCGTGTCTGACCACAAGCGCACGCCGCCCTCAGCCACATAGAGCCAGACCAACAAACTGAGCCAGCGGTAGGTATAGAGTTTGTGTTTGAGCAAGCCCGCCAAAGCCAAGCACAAGGGCAGCACTTTGATCACGAGGGTGGAGCCGCCCGCGCGCACCGGTGCCCACTGCCACTCCCAGCCCACGCCCAGCACAATCAATGCTAAAGTCAAGCTCAAACTCAAGATGCGCAGTTGCGCGATACGCCGCGTTTGCGCTGGTATGTGGGTCAATGTTGGTGTATCAGGCATCAATTAAAAATCCATCAGACAGACTAAAAATACTGCCACAGACATGTTCATTTATCGTCTTCCCAAAAAAATCTTGTTTCTACTCACGCGCTTGCAGCGCTTTCCTTGGAGCACAACGGCACAGGTGCTGTTGGCACGCTTTCGCGAAGACAGGCTGGGTTTGACTGCCGGTAGTTTAACCTTTACCACCATCACATCCTTGGTGCCGCTGGCCACCGTAGCGCTGGCGCTGTTCTCGGTTTTCCCTCTGTTTGCGCAAGTCGAATTAGACCTGCAACGCTGGATGGTGCAAAGCCTATTCCCCGCCATCATTGCGCAAAACGTCAGCACCTATTTGGCGCAATTCACCAGCAAGGCGGCCCAGTTGGGTTGGGCCAGCTTGGTCTTTTTATTTTTCACCGCCGTGGCACTCATGCTCACGGTGGACAACACGCTCAATAAAATCTGGCGCGTCAAAAGCAAGCGCCCCTTGAGCCAGCGCATACTCGTTTACTGGGGCGGCATCACCCTAGGTCCCTTGGTGCTGGCCGCCAGCTTGAGTTTGAGTTCTTACGCGCTGGCGCAATCGCGCAGCCTAGAAGATCTCAGCCTGAGTTTTGCGCACTTCTTACAGTTTTGCATCATCACCGCCGCCAGCACGGGCATGTATCGCTTAGTGCCCAACACCGCCGTGCGTTGGGGGCACGCCTTTGCCGGCGGTCTTTTTGTTGCCTTGGGTGTGGATATTGCAAGGCGCATGTTGAGTATTTACTTTGCAGCGATCCCCGGTGTCTCTACCATCTATGGAGCTTTTGCCACCCTGCCCATTTTGCTACTGTGGATTTACATCCTTTGGCTGATTGTGCTCTTTGGCGCGGTCATTGCCGCCTATCTGCCCAGCATACTCACGGGTGTGGCACGCGAGAGCACCCACCCGAGTTGGCCCTTGCAAAGCGCGCTAGAAATTTTGCAACTGCTGGCACAAGCCCAGGGCTCGCCAGCCAAAGGCTTGAGCCTGGCCGAGTTGGCGCAGCAACTGCGCGTGTCCAACCTACAGATCGAGCCCATCATTGAAATGCTGCAAAGCTTGGATTGGGTGGGGCAGCTGCGCGAAGACCAAGACGCGCCGCGCTGGGTGCTGCTGGTTGACCCGACCAGCACCGCCATCACACCCCTCTTGCGCCACACCATCCTGCCACAAGCCTTCAGCTTGAACGCCCTCAACCACAGCATAGCTGGGCTCGACTTGCACCTGAGCGACCTGTTTGCAGAGCAGCCAGCTAGGAACAGCCTTTAAAGACCGTTTTTAAGGGTATTTTTGACACTTTAGGCCGTCAAACCTGCCTGAGCAGCTATTATTAAAATAGTGTGCAAGCTTGAAGCACTGCAGGCATTAGCGCCTCTCTAGCCCATGCAGCGCACAAAAACAAAAACCCCGCCACCAAAAGATAGCAGGGTTCTTAAAATGATTTGGGGTGGCTGATGGGGCTCGAACCCACGACAACAGGAATCACAATCCTGGA
>CAZUUN010000002.1:0-24952 GCA_964622735.1 uncultured Burkholderiaceae bacterium
TTGGCCAAGGTCGGCGCGGCGCAAGACGCCGAGCACTACACCAAATGCACCGACATCTTGGAGGTCTGGTTTGACTCGGGCACCACGCACAGCACGGTTCTAAAAACCTCGCACGCGGGCGCGGCGCATGCGGCGGGCCCGGAGGCCGACCTCTACCTCGAAGGCCACGACCAGCACCGCGGCTGGTTCCATTCATCACTGCTCACAGCTTGCGCCCTGTATGGCCGCGCGCCCTATAAAGCTTTGCTGACGCACGGCTTTACCGTTGACGGCAAAGGCCGCAAGATGAGCAAAAGCGTAGGCAATGTGGTGGCGCCGCAAGAAATCAGCAACAAAATGGGCGCTGAAATTATTCGCCTGTGGTGCGCGGCGACCGATTACTCGGGCGACTTGAGCATAGACGAAAAAATCTTGGCGCGCGTGGTCGACAGCTACCGCCGCATCCGCAATACTTTGCGCTTTTTACTCGCCAACACCAACGACTTTGACGCGCAAAAAGACAGCGTTGCGCCGACAGAGTTGCTCGAGCTTGACCGCTGGGCTGTAGCCCGCACGGCGCAATTGCAAGCGGAAATTTTGGCGCACTACGAGCGCTACGAGTTCCACCCGGTGGTTGCCAAAATTCAGCAGTTCTGCTCTGAAGACCTGGGCGGCTTTTACCTTGATGTGCTGAAAGATCGGCTCTACACCACCGCACCCCAATCGCTGGCGCGGCGCAGTGCGCAAACCGCCCTGCACCACATCACGCAGGCGCTATTGCGTTGGATCGCGCCTTTCTTGAGCTTTACGGCGGAAGAAGCTTGGGGCTTTTTGGGCCACGAGCACAGCATTTTCATCGAGCAATTTATCGACTTTGCGCCTTTGCAGGGCAGCGATGCCGATGGCTTACTGCACAAGTGGGAGCGCATCCGCGCGATTCGCGAAGACACGAACAAAGCCATTGAAGCGCTGCGCGAGCAAGGCGAAGTGGGTGCATCTTTGCAAGCCGAAGTGACGATTACAACCGATGCAGCCGACTACGCGCTGCTGCAAAGCTTGGGCGCCGACTTGAAGTTTGTCTTTATCACCTCAGTCGCCAATCTGGAACTGGGCGAGGCTCTGCAAATTGCTGTGCAAGCCACGCATAAAAGCAAATGCGCCCGTTGCTGGCATTACACCGACGATGTTGCGGCTGATGGCAGCGAACACGCTGGCCTGTGCCAGCGCTGCTGCTCGAATTTGTATGGTGTGGGCGAAGTGCGCAGCATTGCCTAAACGCTGCTCTTGCTGCAGACCTTGGTAGTTTGCAGTAAGAGCAACGAATTCACTATTAAATAAATAGCTACTCAGGCAGGTTTTACGGCTTAAAACACCTAAAACATGCCTATTTTTCGTTCTAAAAGCCTTATTTGGCTAGAAACGGATGTACACGCAAAATGGTGTGGTCGCGGTCTGGACTGGTCGAGACGATGTCAATAGGCACGCCCGTGACTTGCTCAATGCGCTGCAGGTACAAGCGCGCGTTGGTGGGCAGTGCATCAAACTCGGTCACGCCTACGGTGCTGCCTTCGGGCCAGCCTTCCAAGGTTTCGTACACAGGCACGCAGCGCTCGATCTCGTCTGCGCCTATGGGCAAAATGTCGAGCTGCTCGCCGTCTAATTGGTAGCCGACGCAAATTTTCACTTCAGGCAAACCGTCCAGCACATCCAGTTTGGTGATGCACAGGCCCGTCAAACCATTCACTTGGGCGCTGCGTTTGAGCAAAGCCGCATCAAACCAGCCGCAACGGCGCGCGCGCCCCGTGGTGGTGCCGCGCTCAGCGCCGACGCTGGCCATGTGGTAGCCGGGTGTGCCTTCTGTTTCCCAATCCAATTCGGTCGGGAAAGGACCGCTGCCCACGCGCGTGCAATAGGCTTTGGTAATGCCCAAGATGTAGTGCAACATGCCCGGGCCTACGCCCGCACCCGCAGCTGCATTGCCGGCCACGCAGTTGCTCGAAGTGACATAGGGATAAGTGCCGTGGTCGATATCGAGCAGCGTGCCTTGCGCGCCTTCAAACAACAGATTCGCACCGGCGCTGTGGGCATCGTTCAACTCGCGCGAGACATCGGCCATCATGGGCTTGATCTGCGCGGCTTGCGCCATGGCTTCGTTGTACAGGGTGTCAAAGTCTAGCGTGGGCGCGTTGAGGTAAGTGCTCAAAGTGTGGTTGTAAAGGTCGAGCAGCACACGCAGCTTGGCGGCAAAGCGCTCGGGGTATTTCAAGTCTTGAATTTTGAGTGCGCGGCGGGCGATTTTGTCTTCATAAGCCGGGCCTATGCCACGACCCGTCGTGCCAATTTTTTGCTCGCCATGGGCTTCACGTGCGGCTTCGCGCGCCAAGTCTAAAGCCGAATGCAACGGCAAAATCAAAGGGCAAGCCTCGCTGATGCGCAAGCGCGAGCGCACTTCCACACCGGCGTCTTCCAAGCCTTTGATTTCTTCGAGCAGCTTGGTCACAGAAACCACCACGCCGTTGCCGATGTAGCACTTCACACCTGGGCGCATGATGCCGCTGGGGATCAAATGCAAGGCGGTTTTTTTGCCATTGATGACCAAAGTGTGACCCGCATTGTGGCCACCCTGAAAGCGCACCACGCCTTGCGCCAGTTCGGTCAGCCAGTCGACCAGCTTGCCTTTGCCTTCGTCGCCCCACTGCGTGCCAACAACAACCACATTTTTCCCGCGCGTAGCCAGAGTAACCATATCGAAACTTTCGTGAAACTAAAAAGAGAAAAGAGGTTTGCGTTAAACCGCGCGTACTTGCCAGCTGCCGTTTTGCAGCACCAGTTCGCGGTCGCAATCGAATTCTTGCGCTTCGTGGCTCGTGCCTGGCATGGTGCAGACCACGGTTTCGCCTGCTGCGCGCAGTTGCGCCAGCGCTTGCTGCCAGCTGGCATCGTTTTGCCACACCGTTTGGATGGCTTTGCGCAGTGGCGATGGCGCCACCGCCGCAGTCAGCTCTTTCAAATCAAGGCTAAAGCCCACTGCCGGGCGATCCCGACCCACTTTATGGCCAAAGACCGCGCCGACGCCGTCGTAACGGCCACCGCGCAGCACCACTTGGCCCGACTGCGCCGCATAAGCGGCAAAACGCAGACCCGTGTAATAACTCCAGCCTTGGTTATCAGCCAAATCGACCAGCAGCATCACATCAGGGTGCGCGGCTTGCACGCTAGCGGCCACTTGGCGCATGCGCTGCAAACGGGCCACCAGCGCAGGCTGCTGAGCAAATTTTTGTTCGGCTTGCGCCAGCACTTCCAGGCCGCCAAAGGTTTGCGACAAAGCCGCGACCAAACTGCGTGCCGGCTCAGCCACATCGGCCAGCAAGGCTTGCAACTGGCTCATGTCTTTCATTTCCAGCGCGGCATTGACTTGTTTGACACGGCTCTCATCCAAACCCGTCAGCGCCAGCACATCATCGACCAAACCGACTTCGGCCAAATCGAGAGTAATATTTTGCACCCCTGCCCTTTTCAGGCAGTCGAGTGCTAACAGCACGATTTCAATGTCGGCTTCGACACCGGCGTGGCCATACAACTCGGCGCCTAGCTGTAAGGGCTCGCGCGTGGCTGAGGGTTTGGCGGGTTTGGTGTGAAAAACGCTGCCGCAGTAACACAAACGCGCCACGCCCGGACGACCGAGCAAATGCGCATCGATGCGGGCCACTTGGGGCGTGGTGTCAGCGCGCAAGCCCATGCTGCGACCCGAGAGTTGGTCGACCAGCTTGAAGGTTTGTAAATTGAGTTCGCTGCCTGTGCCGGTGAGCAAGGAGGTGAGGTATTCCATTGCCGGCGGAATAACCAGCTCGTAGCCATAGCTACAAGCTGTATCGAGCAGGCTGCGCCTTAGCTCTTCAATTTGCCGGGCCTGCGCAGGCAGGACATCGGCAATGTGATCGGGCAAAATCCAAACAGACATGTGTACGGCTACTTCAGGGTAGTTAAAGCCGTATTCTACAGACAAAAGGACATCAAACTAAACCGGCCAAGCGCGTCACGCGCTGCGGCACGGCTTTCGGGTAGCGTTTATCCAGCCATTGCTCCAAACGGCGATAGACCTGTTCGCGCTCGGGTTCATTGAAGATTTCGTGATACAGCGCCTGAAAATTCTGGCTTTCGACTTGCGCCGGTGCGGCTGCCAAGAACTCTTGAGTCGCCAAGACCTCGGTGTATTGATCGCTGCCAGCATACAAAACCAGCGTGCGCGGCGCCCAACGCCCAGCCTTGCGCACCATTTCTTCGCCTGTACGGAACATGAAGTCGACAAAGCGCACGCAGATTTTGGTCATGCGTTTTTTATCATGTTCAAACAACAAAACCGCATGCGGATCGCGGCTGATGTATTCTGGCTTGCTATCGGTTTCGGCAATGAAGTTGGGGGCGAGCGAGCGCACCACGATGAGTTTGAGCCGCTGCCAAGGCGAGAGCACCAAACGCAAGAGTGGCGAAGAAAACACCACCCCATCCACCTGCTGCCCGCTGTGCAGCAAAGCCGAGCCGATGACCAAGGCACCAGTGCCGTGGCCGAGCAAAATCACCGGTACATCAGCGGGCAGGCTTTTACGCCAATCAGCCAGCACATCGGCCAAGTCTTCGCCAAATTGCGTCATGCTGAGCATCAAACCGCGCTTGCCTGTCGAGTCCCCATGGCCAAACTGGTCGTAGGCGCGCACCAAGCAGCCCATGTGCGTGAGCCGCTGTGCCAGCAAATTGTGGCGCATGCCGTATTCGCTGTGACTGTGGACCAGCAGGACGGCCGCGCGCGGGCGCGCCAACTCGACATGGGGCCAGTCATAAACCGCTATTTGTTCGCCGCTGCGCGAAGCGACAAAGCCAGAATGCACGCTCATGGTCAAAATTCCAATCGCTCAAAATAGGTCACGCTTGGCCCGCAGGTGGAAACTGGCGTGTGAGCCAGCCCTTCAGACGCGCACAAACCTGCTCTTTGCCCGGCTCATGCAAAATCTCATGGTACATCTCGGGATAGCATTCGTGAAGAAGCTGCGCATTTGCCGCCGCCACAAAAGCCTGCGTGGCAGCCGTATCTGCCACTGCGTCAGCGCCCGCGTACAACAAAAGCGTGGGTGTGCGCCACTGCCCCGCCTGTTGCAGCAGTTTGGCGCCCGTGCCAGCCAGCCATTGCGCCGTATTGGCGGTGATTTTATGGTGTACCAATGGATCGCTGCGGTAAGCACGCTGCACCAAAGGCGTGCGCGAGAGCAAGCGCTCTATGCGATAAGCCATCTGCAAACGGCGATACAAAAAGGGCGTGTAGCGCTGCAGCCAACGGCGTGAGCTTGGCACACGCTCGGCAAAAACGGGGGCAATCAATACCAAACCCGCAATGTCAGCTCGCACATTTTGCGCCAAGTCAGCGGCCAGCACCGCGCCTGAACCCAAGCCAACAAGTAACAGCGGCAAGTTGCGACCTATTTCCAAGCGCCAATTGTCGATCACATCACTGGCATCTTCTAGTGTTTGTTGTCGGTTCATAAGATGGCCGCGCAGCCCCTCAGAAGCACCATTGCCCGTTTGGTCGTAAGCGCGCACCCAAAAACCCGAGCGCAACAAGTAAGCCACTAATTCTTGGTGGCGCAAGCTGTGGCTGCTCAAACTATGCAGCAAAAGAACGGCTGCACGCGGCGCCGACGCGCTTGCAGGGGGCCAGTCGTACACGAGAATACTCTCGCCAATACTAGAGGTGAGGTGGCTGACAGCGGCTTGCATCAATAGCTAGAGTGAAGGTAATCGTAAGGCGAGCGCGCTTTGTACCCTCTTTTAGACCCGCTTCACCCGTGCGGTCTCAAGTAAACACGGAATTCGTGAAGGATTACTCTTGTGCATGTTGAATGCTGGGCATGCCCCAAGCCAAAAAAAGCCACACGGCCAGCAAAGCCGCACATACCGCAAACAAACCCTGCATGCCAAAACTCTGCAACAACCAGCCGCCCGCAGCGCCGCCCACAAACAGGCCTAGCGATTGCATGGTGTTGTAAACCCCGAGCGCGGTGCCGCGCTCATGCGCAGCAGCTGACTGCGACACCAGGCTGGGTTGACTCGCTTCCAACATATTAAAGGCGCAGAAGAAAGCGAACAAAATCAGACCTGTCTCCCACAAACTGCTAGAGCGCGTGCTGGCATACCAAAGCGCCACCTGCACAACCACCAAGAGCAAAATTTGCGAAAGGAATACGGCGCGCAAAAACCCACGGCGTTCAAGGCGGAACAAGACGCCGCCCATGATCAGCATCGAGGCCAACACCGCAGGCAGGTAGATGTGCCAATGGTCTTGTTTGGGCAAGCCCTCGCGCACCAGCATCAAGGGCACCGCACTCCACATCGCCAGTTGCACCGCATGCAAGATAAAAACACCGAGGTTCAAGCGCCAAGTTTTGGGCGCTACGATTTGCGCCAAGATGACACTGAAAGAGACCTTGCCCGCAGCGCGCACGGTTTGCAAACCCGCGCTAGGTACTACAACAGACACTAAGAAGAAGGCACCCACCCCCAAAGCCGCAATCAGCCAAAACATGCCCCGAAAACCGATGCTGCCAACCAAAAATGGCGCCAACACCAAGGACAAAGCAAACATCAAGCCAATGCTGATGCCTATCATGGCCATGGCTTTGGTGCGCACCAACTCGCGCGTACCATCAGCCAAGAGCGCTGTGATGGCCGCCGAGATCGCGCCCGCGCCTTGCAAACAACGGCCCAATAAAACGCCATACAGGCTATCGGCCAAAGCGGCGACAATGCTGCCGCCTATGAACAACAGCAGGCCGAGCAAAATCACCGGCTTGCGGCCATAGCGATCAGAAGCCCAGCCGAAAGGAATTTGAAACAACGCTTGCGTCAAGCCATAGCTGCCCATGACCAAGCCGATGAGGGCCGCATCATTGCCGCCGGGGTAGTTGCGCGCTTCAATCGCAAAAACCGGCAAGATCACAAACAAACCCAACATGCGCAGCGCAAAAACCAAAGCCAAAGACCCGCTCAAACGCAGCTCGGCCGAGGTCATGGCCGCACTGGATTTGGGACTTGGAGAAGAGCTAGACATGGCTTATGAAATGAAATTTAAGTACCAAAAGTGAGTTTTAAGCCGCCAAACCTGCCTGAGAAGCTATTAAATAAATAGTATTTCCTATTGAAATACCACTGTTTTATGGCCATTGAGCAGCACGCGGTGCTCGCTGTGCCACTTGACCGCGCGCGCCAACACGCGGCTTTCGGTGTCTTGCCCAAGGCTGGTCAGGTCTTCGACGGTGTGGCTGTGATCAACCCGTGCCACATCTTGCTCAATGATGGGGCCTTCGTCCAAATGCGGTGTGACATAGTGAGCGGTCGCGCCTATGAGCTTGACGCCGCGATCGTGCGCTTGGTGATAGGGCTTGGCACCTTTGAAGCTAGGCAAAAAACTGTGGTGAATATTGATGGCGCGGCCTTCGAGCGCGCTGCACATGCCATCGCTCAAGACCTGCATATAGCGCGCCAAGACCACCAGTTCGGCTCCCGCAGCTTGAATAATCGCCAGCTGCCGCGCCTCGATTTGCGCCTTATCTGCAGCAGTGACTGCAATGTGGTGAAAAGGAATGTGGTAGTTGGCCGCCAATTGCGCAAAATCGCTGTGGTTACTGATGATGGCGCGTATATCGATATTGAGCAGACCCGATTTCCAGCGAAAGAGCAAATCATTCAGGCAATGCCCTTGGCGGCTGACCATCAGCACCGTAGGCATGGGCGCCGCTTGTGCATGCAAGCGCGTGTGCATGTCAAATAGCTTGGCAAAAGCCGCCAATTCGTGCTCCAGGCGCTCGGGCACCACGGCGCAACTAAAGCGCACGCGCATAAAAAACAGGCCCGTATCATGGTCGTTGTATTGCGCAGCCTCTTCAATATTGCCGCCGCGCTCCAGCAAAAAGCCCGAAACGGCATGGACGATGCCAACGCGGTCAAGGCAAGACAGGGTCAGAATGTAGGCTGCAGTACTGGCGCTATTCATGATGCTATTAGTTTGCTAGCTGCTGAAGCAGTAATAAGAGGGCTGTTACCCGAGGCTCTTTATTGTAATGCTTCGTATCAGCGCGAGGTGCGCGCACGCAAGGCGAAAATAGCGATAATCGCAAGATGAAAATTCTTGGCATAGACCCGGGCCTGCGCACCACGGGTTTTGGCGTGATCGAATTGCAGCAGCAGCAACAGCATTACATCGCCAGTGGCACGATCAAAACCGATGCCCAGGCGCCTTTGAGTGTTCGCTTAAAAACCCTTTTTGACGGCATTTGCGAGCTGCACGCGCACTACCAACCAGACTGCGCCGCGATCGAGATCGTGTTTGTCAATGTCAACCCCCAGTCCACGCTGCTGCTGGGCCAAGCGCGCGGCGCTTGCCTCACCGGCTTGGCCCACTGCGATTTGCACATAGGCGAATACACCGCACTGCAACTCAAACAAGCCGTGGTCGGCTATGGCAAGGCGCAGAAGTTTCAGGTGCAAGACATGGTACAAAAGCTGCTCAAGCTGCCGGGCTTGCCAGGCAGCGATGCAGCCGATGCACTCGGCGTGGCCATCACCCATGCCCATCACATGCGCGCCGCGGGCCTGCTAGCGGCGCAACATATGCGCCGAAAATAAGCAGCGCACGGTCATGCAATCAATCGCAGATTTTCAAAGCCCACTTATGAAACAGCTCTTCGTCTGCAGCACACTTGTTTTTCAGCTTTTGTTCGTCTCTGCTGGCGCACAGAACGCCATAGCGCTGGAACCACAACTGAATTTGCCGCGCACCACGATTCAAGCGGGCATGCGCCGCATCGATGCACAAGTGGCGGCGCAGCCGAAAGAACTGGCTATCGGGCTGATGTTCAGAAAATCCATGCCCGCGCACGAGGGCATGATTTTCGTGTTTCCAGAGCCGGCGCGGCAGTGCTTTTGGATGCGCAACACGCTGATTCCCCTGAGCGTTGCATTCTTAAGTGAAGATGGGCACATCATCAACACAGCAGAAATGCATGCTTTGAGCGACACGCCGCATTGCTCAAGCAAACCAGCCAAATATGTGCTGGAAATGAATAAGGGCTGGTTTAAAAAAGCCGGACTCAAAGCCGGCGACCTACTGAGCAGCCCATTGTTTCAAGCCCAACCTTAAAGCTTTAGCCCAAGCGCTGTAAACGCGCCAACACTTGCTCGCGCCCAATCAAATACAGCACCGCATCGACTGAGGGTGTATGCGCCTGCCCTAAGGTTAAAACCCGCACCGGCATTGCCACTTGCGGCATCTTCAAACCGCATTCTTGCAGCGTGGCTTTGAAAGCAGCATTAATGGCCGGCACTTCCCAATCGCACTCGCGCAACTTCGGCAATAAAACCGTCAAAGCCGCTTGCACCGTTGGCAAGTGAGCGGGAGCCAAATGTTGCAACCAATCGGCCGTCGTTTGCAAGGATACCCAATCGGGCGCGATCGCCACAGCACGCAACCATTGCGCCAAATTTTGCAGGGTTTCGCAGCGGTCTTTGAACAAAGCGACGCCTGCTTGCAAGCGTTCCGGTGAGAACGAATCTTCAGCGACGCCTTGCTTGCCCAAATAAGGCTGTACGAGCGCGGCCAAGGCGGCATTCTCCATGGTTTTCAAATGCTGGGCGTTCACCCACCGCAATTTGGCCTCGTCAAATTGCGCCGCGCTTTTGCCCAAGTGCTCCAAATCAAACCACTCTAAAAACTGAGCCCGGCTAAAAATCTCATCGTCACCGTGGCTCCAACCCAAACGGGCCAGGTAATTGATCATGGCCTCGGGCAAGAAGCCCTCTTCTGCATATTGCATGACCGATTTGGTTTTCGGGTCACGCTTGCTCATCTTCTCGCCATCGGCATTCAGCACCGTAGGCAAATGCGCGTAAATCGGCGGCTGAACCCCCAAGGCATTAAAAATATGGATTTGGCGCGGGGTGTTGTTGATATGGTCATCACCGCGTATGACATGCGTGATGCGCATGTCGATGTCATCCACTACGACGCAAAAGTTATAGGTCGGTGTGCCGTCAGGTCGGGCAATGACCAAGTCGTCGAGTTCGCTATTATTAATCTCGATGCGGCCTTTAACCTTGTCTTCCCAAATCACACTGCCGGTCAAAGGCGTTTTGAAACGCAGAACGGCTTGCGCACCTGCCGGAACTTCGGGCAAAACCTTACCCGCTTCTGGGCGCCAAGTGCCATCGTAACGCGGCTTGATTTTTTGCGCCTCTTGGCGCTCGCGCAAAGTGTCCAGCTCTGCCCGGCTCATATAGCAAGGGTAAACATGGCCACTGCTTTTAAGTTGCTCCAGCACTTCTTTATAGCGCGGCATGCGCTGCATTTGGTAGTAAGGGCCTTCATTCGGCTCCAAGCCCAGCCACTGCATGGCTTGCAAAATCACATCGACAGACGCTTGGTTGGAGCGCTCTAAATCGGTGTCTTCAATACGCAAAATAAAGTCGCCCCCTTTGGCCTTGGCAAAGGCCCAAGGATAAAGAGCGGAACGGATATTCCCCAGATGAATAAAGCCAGTGGGTGATGGCGCAAAACGGGTACGAACGTGAGTCATAAAGTGCCGCTAATCATGAATAAAAAAGCCCGACTCGGCAACCGAATCAGGCTCAAAAGAAGAATGGTCTTGAGCGGTATTTTAGTCCGCAGTCACCGCTTTTAAAATAAGCGCGACAAGGCCGCACTCGCAATTGCGGCAATGCGCTCCAAAAAGTCTGTACCCATACCCGCATGAAAACGCTGTGGATCTGGCGAAGCCAGCACCAGCAAACCAAAAGCCTGTGCCTGCCCTGGCTGACGCAAAGGCAAGAGCGCAATGGATGAAGCCAAATCAGGTTTTTCTAACCAACGCGCGGCCTCGTAATCAGCATTCGCACCACAGTAGGACTCCATCAAAGACGAGGCCAAGGCTTGGGTGTCTTCGCTCACATTTTGCGTAAACTCTGCAGCGGCAAATTCCTCGCGCACATTCCACAACCTGATGGCAATTTGCGGCACTGAAAAATGGTTTTTTAACTCGCTCACAATGCGCTCAGGAATATCCACCGCATGGCTAGTCTGCAGCATTGCCAGCGTCCAACGCTGAACTTTGTCGGCCGTCATCGCATTCTCATTGCCATAGCGAATCATATCTACTTGACGGTACTCTAAGGCTCGGATCTTCTCACGCAGAATCTCTGCTTGGCGCTCCTGCAAGCTCACCGCACGACCACCATGGGGGCTATAGACCCTGACTTCGCCTAACAAGGCCGCATGGCGCGCAAAAAAATCTGGGTGTGTACATAAATATTCAAGAACTTCTGGTTCGGTCATCGTGTCTACTCAATGTTTTAGTGTGGGGAATTTTAGTCTGGAGAGTCTATCAGTCTCGCCGCATCACTTATCCAACAGACAGAAAAAAGGCCTGCGAAGCAGGCCTTTGAAATTTCGACGCTTGATTAACGCGAACCAAACGATTTTTCAGAGACAATTTTTGGCGTGATGAACACGATCAGCTCTTTCTTCTCAGTTTCTTTGCTACGGCTTTTGAACAGATTACCCACGGCTGGCAAGTCACCCAAAAACGGAACCTTGGTCTCAGTACTGCGTTCTGAGAGTTCAAAAATACCACCGATAACAACCGTACCACCGTTTTCAATCAATACTTGAGTCTGAACGTGTTTGGTATCGATCGCAAAGCCTAGGAAAGTCTCACGGCCAACGCTGTCCTTGTTTACATCCAGATCAAGAATGATGCTGCCTTCAGGCGTGATCTGTGGGGTCACTTCCAGTTTCAAGTTGGCTTTTTTCCACTCGATCGCGGTCGCACCACTTGAAGTCGCTGTTTGATAAGGCAACTCGGTACCTTGCTCAATAATCGCTTTGGTTTGATCCGCAGTGATGACGCGTGGGCTGGAAACAATTTTGCCGCGGCCATCCGCTTCTAACGCCGATATCTCTAGCATCAAGAAACGATTCGCTGCTGCACTGAAGAGTGAAATACCCAAAGAAGCTGGATTCACACCGCCCAAACCTTTGGCAGGAAGGCCCACGAAGGTAGCTTCATTCGTATCGATGGTACCGGCAACTGCGCCAGTAGTTTTACCAACAGCTGAGTAGCTGCCACCAAAAGCGATGCGGTTGTCACCACTCACTTTATAGCCAGCATCGCCACCCCTCACACCGCGCAAATCAGCGCCGCCCAGTTTCACGCCCAAAGACTTGCCAAAGCTATCTGAGGCCTCAACGATGCGCGCCTCGATCAAGACTTGGCGTACAGCAATATCTAGCTTACTAATGAGTTGCTGCACCGCTTCTAAGCGCGACGGAATATCCGTCACGAACAACTGGTTGGTACGCGGCTCCGCGATCACACTGCCGCGAGCTGACAGGATACTGGCAGCGTCTTTGCCACCCGAAGAGCCTGAGCTTTGTGTAATCTGCGCTTTCAAATCAGCTGCCTTGACATAATTCAGTTGGAAAGACTGAGTACGCAAAGGCTCTAGGCCTTGAACCGCTTGTTTCGCTTCAAGTTCTTGCTTCTCTTTAGCTGCCAACTCTTCTTTAGGTGCAACCCACAAGACATTGCCTGATTTTTTCACGCCTAAGCCCTTGGCTTGCAAAATGATGTCCAAGGCTTGATCCCAAGGCACATCTTTGAGACGCAAAGTCAGCGAGCCAGAAACAGAGTCAGAGGTGATGATGTTGAAGTTGGTGAAGTCTGCAATCACCTGCAACAGTGAGCGAATCTCAATGTTTTGGAAGTTGAGCGAAAGTTTTTCACCGCTGTAACCAACACCTTTCGTCAGCTTGTCTGGGTCAGTTTTTTGTTGGCGCACTTCCAAAACGAATTGGTTGTCACCTTGATAGGCGCTGTGTTGCCAATCACCGCGAGCTTCAACCAGCACTTTCACTTTATCGCCAGACTGGAAAGCCGTGATCATTTGAATCGGCGTGCCGAAATCAGCAACATCCAGCTTGCGGCGCAGGCCTTCAGGCAAAGATGTTTTTTGGAACTCAAGCGCCAATACGGCACCCTGTTGTTTAATATCTACGCCAACTTGGTTGTTCGGCAATTCAATGATCAAACGACCAGAGCCATCCACACCACGGCGGAAGTCCATATCGCGAATCGGCAAAATAAACGAGTTACCATTCTGCGCGAACTGAGTGACAGCAGCGGGTTTAGCCACAGTAGCTACCGTTTTGGCTGGCACTGCTTCAGCAACCTGCGCGCTAGACGCATTCAGTGTAACCAAGAGTGATTTACCAGACACCGTAGGCAAATAAGGCGTCGATTGCTTCAAGTTCAAAACAACCCGTGTGCGATCACCAACTTGAACCACATTGGCAGACTTCAGATTGCCATAGTTGATTTCAACGAGGTTTTTGCCAATCGCGTTTGCCGTTCCTGGGAAATCCAAAGCAATGCGAGCTGGCGTTTGAATTGAAAAGCCTTCAGGGACCTTCGTCAGTGGCTGACTGAAGTCAATCTTGACAATTTCTTTGCCTGATTGATTGATACTGCTAATGGCTTCAATGCTATTGCTTTGGGCATAAGCCGTAAAGGAAAAAGCAAGGGCCCCAATCACGGAGATGCCTAATTTTGCGATGATATTCACTCTGTTCACCTTAAAGTTCTTGCCCATGAGTAGTAGCCCAGTCATTAATGTTTTATTTCGTGGATGCGAGGTTTTCTCGTATCTGCAATGTCGTGTCTTTTTCGATCCACTCGCCCGCCGCATCTTGCACAATTTCGCGTAAGACCATCTCTGCATCTCCGATAGATTTGATGCGGCCATAATTTTGGCCCAAATAGCTTCCTACTTTTACTTGATATAGTAAATCATTTACTTTCACCAAAGCCATAGGCACGCCATTTTGATTCAAGGTGCCAACCATCGCGATCGAGTCTAACGGGTAATCTTCCAAAGCTTCTTTTTTACGCGCTTTTTCTGATGCCAAAATCGCCACATTCGCAGTGGCCTCAGCTGTCATGCGGCGCAAAGCTTCAAGAAGTTTTTGGTTGTCAAAAGGATCCGTTAAGCCCGCAGCTGTATAAGATTTTGGTATGAAATTTTTTGGCTGAGGAATCGGCTTAATATTTGGCTTAATGGTTTTTTGCTGCTCTAACATCCAATCATCGACACTCGATTTAGTCACCGCATCACACGCACTCAAAAGCAGTAAAGACGTGGCCATGACCCCCACACAACTGTACTTTAAGAAATATTTTTGCATATTATTTTCCAGCCTTACTATTTGCCTGCTGCTCACCAGCATCCAAATAACGGAATGTCTTTGCAGTAGTAGTAAGTATTAAATTTCCAGACTTATCCGGAACTAAAAATATATTGTTTAAAGTCACGATACGCGAAAGTGATGCCACATCGGCAGCGAAGGACCCTATATCATGGTATTTACCAGATACTTTGACCTCAATTGGCAGTTCAGCATAATAAGTTTTCACTGCTACCGCACCTGGCTTGAACAGCTCAAACTGTAAGCCGCGCCCCAAGCCAGCTTGGTTGATATCTGACAATAGCGCATCCATTTCAGCTTTGCTAGGCAATTGTTTTTCCAGTTGCAGTACGTACTGCTGCACTTGCTTGCGCTGCTCTTGCAATGCGTCTAAATTGACCGCTTGTGTGTATTTATCAACGTAGGTATTTTTTAAAGTTGCCTCTTTCTCTACCGAAGCAGCCAAGTCATCACCGCCAGATTTTAGGAATAAAAACCACCCAGCAACCAGAACTGCAGCAACAGTTGCTATATACAACAACATCTGCGGGTAAATTGGCCATGCGGCGGGTTGGCTCGTGTCAAGGTTTTTAAATTGCTCAGCGATTTGCACCAGCTGATTGCTGGAATTCACAGCGCGAGGAGATTGGGTTTCTGATGCCATAACAGGTACGCTCTTTAGTTAGGGGCCGATGCATCAATCGACGCATTTGCAGCGGGTACTTGAGGGGGCGCTTTTTTCGCCGTTTCTTCTGCTATTTTTTGCAAATCAGACGGCTTAACGAGGGTCAGTTGCATAGAAAAACCATACACGCGGCGACTTTCTTTCGGACTGATGCTCTCGTTTTTAGCCTGAATTTCAATCAAATCAGGCTTGCTAAACCACTCGCTGCGGCTACCCATATTTGTGAGCAATTGCGATACGCGCTCTTGAGATTGAGCCACGCCGCTGATCACAACCGAAGCGCCATCTTGCTTGATGCTGTTGACATAGGCACCATCGGGCATTTGCTTGACTAATTCATCCAGCAAATGCACGGGTAAATTGCGGTCAGCCTGCAAATCCTCTACTGACTGTTGGCGAGCCTGTAACGCTTGAATTTCATCGCGCAGAACAGCAATGTCTTTGATCTTGGAGTCTAGTTTTGTTATTTCCGTTTGCAACGCTTCATTGCGATTCTCTTGCAAAGCAATGCGCGTTTGATACATTGCCCAAACAATGCCACAAGCCAGCAAGCCAGCCAAGACAGACAAAATCATGGCAGCTTTAAACTGCTGCTCGCGGCGCTTACGCGCCTCTTCCCGGTGCGGTAGTAAGTTAACCAATATCACAGTGTGAACCTCCGCATGGCCAAGCCACAAGCACCTATATATGAGGTCGCTTCGCGACGCAATTGTTTTTCTCTGATCGACGAGGACAAGCGCATTCCTTCAAAAGGATCAACCAATTTGCAGACTGTCGATGTAGTGGAAGCAACCGTTTCGACCAGCCCCTCCAATGCAGCAGCACCACCGCCTAGCAAGATATAGTCCACACTGTTAAAGGGCGTACTGGTGTAGAAGAATTGCAAGGCGCGCGCAACTTCTTGCGCGGTACTCTCAACAAAAGGCGTCAAAACCGTACTACTAAAATCTTCTGGCAAATCGCCGCTGCGTTTTTTCTGCTCCGCCTCTTCAGGTGAAAAACCATATTGACGCACGATCAATTGAGTCAATTGCGCACCACCAAACACCTGATCGCGCTCATACAACACTTGACCATTTTGCAGGACTTGCAAAGTCGTGGACATGGAGCCCATCTCGAACAAAGCTACGATCAAATCTTTACCTTGATTAGGCAAACGCTGAATTTGATTCATCGCTACAGCGCGAGCTGCATAGGACTCGATATCAAGCACGACCGGCTTCAAACCCGCCATTTCGGCCAACTCTTGCCGTTCGGCCACTTTTTCTTTGCGCGAAGCGGCAATCAAGACCTCTTCGTCTTCATCCGAGCTAGGACTCGGGCCAATGACACAGAAATCCAAACTGACCTCGTCCAAGGAAAATGGGATGTATTGATTGGCTTCGGATTCGACTTGCAACTCCAACTCGCGCTCCGACAAGCCTGCTGGCAGGACAATTTTTTTAGTGATCACCGCCGACGCGGGTAAAGCCATTGCGACATTTTTAGCTTTAGTGCCTGATTTTTTAATCACACGCTCTATAACGGCAACGACTTCATCGAATTTCTCTATAGAGCCATCAACAATCCAGCCAGCCTCAAGGGTTTCGAGGGCACACCGCTCAAGCACATAAGCACCATCAGCGGCACGACTCAACTCCACCAGCTTGACGCTGGACGAGCTGACATCCAAGCCAATCATGGGCGCGGGCTTGCGGTCAAAAAGCGCGGCAAAAGGGTTCAAGTAGGCACTCCTCAGAGGAAATTTTCGACATCTTTAACTTAAGACTTCACTTGAATCGTAGCAGCAAGATATTTGTTTTGCAAAGAACTTTGAGCTTTTAGCACCAAGTGGATGTTGCCTAAAGCCTACAAAAAGTATAGTGCCCAAGCCCCTCACATAAATGAACCAAGGCATGCGCGGCTTGGCCTGTGACACTTTCTATAATCAGCCAAAGGATAGAAATCTATGTCGTTAGAAGATACTACTGCGCGCGCGTCCCCTTCAGAGCGCATCGCCCTGCAAAAAGTGGGCACTTTCATGCTCGCCAGTTTGGGGGTTCTGGCCGCTTTAGGCGCAGCCATTGCAATCGGTGTCGCCATTGCTTTGGCCACGGCCTACCCCAATTTGCCCGACATTTCCAGCCTGGCCTCCGACTACCGCCCCAAACAACCACTGCGAATCTACTCAGCTGACAAAGTACTTTTGGCCGAGTACGGGGATGAGCGGCGCAACCTAGTACCCATAGCCGAAGTGCCAAAAGTACTAAAAGACGCGGTCTTGGCGATCGAAGATGCTCGCTTTTTTGAGCATGGCGGTATTGATTATGTTGGCGTTGCCCGCGCTGCCTTGGCTAACTTGAGCGGCTCACGCCGCCAAGGAGCGTCGACCATCACCATGCAAGTGGCACGGAATGTCTACCTTTCGTCCGAAAAAACATTCACCCGAAAAATCTACGAGGCCTTGCTCACCCTCAAGCTCGAGAACAGCTTGAGTAAAAACAAGATTCTAGAAATTTACATGAATCAGATCTTCCTAGGCAATCGTGCCTATGGCTTCTCAGCTGCCTCTGATGTGTATTTTGGCAAACCCCTTGCAGAAATTACTTTACCTGAGGCTGCCATGCTGGCGGGACTGCCGCAATCGCCCTCTAACCACAACCCTATCGCCAATTTCGATGCGGCTAAAAGGCGCCAACTGCAAGTACTAGAGCGCATGGTCGACACCGGTTTTATCACAAGGGCACAGGCAGAAGCAGCCAAGCAGGAACCCGTCATCATCAAACGCAAGTTCACGGCCTACCCGGCAGAGTCGCATTACATTGCCGAAACGACGCGTCAGCTCATTTGCACTCAATACGGCGACGAATGCTATTCGCGCGGTATGAGTGTCTACACCACCATCCATTCCAAAGAACAACGCAGCGCTTACTTGGCTTTGCGCAAAGGTTTGATTGACTTCGACAACCGCCGCAGCTGGCGTGGACCCGAGAAGTTTTTGGACTTGCCCGATGACCCCGATTTGGCACAGCAAGTGGCCGAAGATGCCTTTGACGACTTCCCACCCGAAGATGGATATGTCGCCGCAGTCGTATTGGTCGCCAAGCCCAATAAAGTCAGCGCTTTGCTACAAAGCGGTGAAGTCATTAACATGAGCGGCGAAGCCGTGCGCCGCGGCGCGCCCGGTCTTAGCAGCAAATCAGCCAGCCATTTGCGCATCAATCGCGGCGCCGTGATCCGCGTAATGCAAAGTAAAAACGCGGGCTGGCACATCGTGCAAACGCCCGAAGTTGAAGGCGCGCTCGTGTCGCTGGATCCACGCACAGGTGCGATTCGCGCCATGGTGGGCGGTTTTGACTACAACAAAAATAAATTCAACCATGTCTTGCAAGCCGTGCGCCAGCCCGGCTCCAGCTTCAAGCCTTTTATTTATTCGGCCGCGCTTGAGCATGGCTTCACGCCCAGCACTATCATCAACGATGCACCTTTGTACTTCAGCGCAGCTGAAACGGGTGGCCGCCCGTGGGAGCCGAAAAACTACGACGGTCGCTTTAGCGGCCCCTTGACCATGCGCTCGGCTTTAGCCAAATCCAAAAACACTGTGTCCATTCGCATCTTGCGCTCTATCGGCGCTTACGAGGGCCAACAATGGGCCACGCGTTTTGGCTTTGACGCCGACAAAAATCCGCCTTATTTGACACTCGCCCTCGGCGCGGGCGCAACTACCCCCATGCAAATGGCGGTGGCTTATTCGGTGTTTGCCAATGGCGGCCACCGTGTCAACCCTTGGCTCATCAGCAAAATCACCGATCCGCGCGAGAATGTGCTGCTAGAAGTCACCCCGCCCGAGCTGACAGAAGAGAACCGCGTGATTGACGCACGCAATGCCTTCATCATGACCCAGCTCCTTGGCGAAGTCACACACCGCGGCACTGCAGCACGCGCCGGTGCTGCACTACAGCGTGAAGACATTTATGGCAAAACCGGCACTACCAATGATGCACAAGACGCATGGTTTGCAGGCTGGCAGCCGACCAACGCCGCCGTGGTCTGGATCGGTTATGACAAGCCGCGCAGCCTAGGCGACCGCGAAACCGGCGGCGGCTTGGCGCTGCCCGTATGGATAGACTATATGCAGACGGCTTTGCACAATGTGCCAGTGACAGAGCCCAAAGTGCCTGAGGGCGTGACCAATATGGGCGGCGAGTGGTATTACATGGAGTACCCACGCGGTGGCGGTGTGCGTAGCGTCGATGTCACGGTACGCGCACCCCGAGCATCGACATCGGACGCGAACACCGATGGTAGCGCTAGTGCCGCCAGCGAAGCCGAGCGCCAAACGATTATGAATTTGTTTGAGCGTGATCGTTAAAATTTTGCTGCTACAATTGCCTGCTAAACAAAAACCGGAGGCGGTTAGCTCAGTTGGTTAGAGCACCACCTTGACATGGTGGGGGTCGCTAGTTCGAATCTAGTACCGCCTACCATCCCTAAAGATAAAGGGATGGCACACACTTCCGGAACACACATCAAGCCCCGCCACAAACGGGGCTTTTTCGTGCCTGGATACTAGCGCTTGCTTTGCCCCATGCGCCGTATGATGCGTCTATCCATAAGGGCTTACTCAAGCCAAACAAGGGAGCTTTCATGCCATTACTCTCGACGCGCAAACAAATCCTCGGCCTGGTGTACTGGCTCGTCCTCAGCTTGGCCGTGGCAAGCCTAGGTGCGCTGGCATCGGTGCAGGCTCAATCTTTTTATGGTCAGCTCATACAGCCAACTTGGGCGCCACCCGCTTGGCTTTTTGGTCCCGTTTGGTCCCTGCTCTACGCCATGATGGCGGTCGCTGCATGGCTGGTTTGGCGCGAAGGTGCTTGGCGCCAGCGCCGCCCCGCACTCACGCTATTCCTCGTGCAATTGGGTTTTAACGCCTTGTGGAGCTGGCTCTTCTTCGCATGGCACCTAGGCGCTTGGGCCTTTGCTGACATCGTCGCCTTGTGGCTGCTAATCGTGAGTACGGTACTTTGTTTTTGGCGCGTGCGCCCGCTCGCAGGCGCGCTGCTCATCCCTTATCTTTTGTGGGTGAGTTTTGCCGCCCTGCTCAACTACGCCGTTTGGCAACTCAACCCACAAATCTTGGGCTGAGTGCTTGGGGGTAAACCTGTGTTGCGCGCTTATTCCAAGCGCAAGACATCGTCAGGCTTAAAGCCAAAATTCGCCTCTTTGCCCTTTTTAGCACGGCTGCCTTTGGCATTGTTCAGGCTGCGTATTTCTAGCGTTTCTTCGCGCGCTTTGCCCCCGCGCCCCACACCCGTGATTTTGATACTGCGCGTATAAGCGCAAGCGCCCGCTAGACTGTCTTTTTTATCCAAATCGATCAGCAGCAAACCACGGCCACCCTTGTCCAGCGTTTTCAACTCGCTCAACTCAAAACTGAGCAAACGACCCGACACAGAGACACAAGCGACATGGCTAGCGGCCACGGCGGCATAGTTCTCGGCATTAGAGGGGCTGGTAGTTACTACCGAATTCATAGCTTCTGAGGCAGGTTTGACGCCTGAATCTTCACTTTTTGCTTGAAAAATAGTCAAAGGTGAAGGTCGGCAAATGCTCTCGCCCGCATTCAGGCTGACAAAGGTTTTGCCCGCGCGCTGGCGGCTGCTCATGCCCTCGACGCTGGCGATAAAGCCATAAGCACCCGTCGATGCCAGCAGCAGCTGCGCCTCGGGTGGGCCCGCAAAATAATGCAGGGTTTGCGTACCCGCTTCTAGCTCAATCAAAGTGGTGATAGGCTGGCCATCGCCGCGCCCACCGGGCAGGCTATCAACACCAACGCTATAAACCCGGCCATTCGAGCCAAACACCAACAAGGTGTCTAGCGTGCGGCACTCAAAAGTACCGTATAAACCATCACCCGCTTTGAAGACGAAGCTGTTGGCATCATGCCCTTGACCACTGCGCGTGCGCACCCAGCCTTTGTTCGAAATCACCACCGTCACGGGTTCATCCGCCACTTTGATTTCAGCCACGGTGCGTTTTTCGGCCTGTATCAAAGTGCGGCGTGCATCGCCAAAGGTTTTGGCATCCGCCTCGATCTCTTTCACCATCGCTCGGCGCAGCACTGCGGGGCTGTCCAGCAACTCTTGCAGCTTGCCCTGCTCTTCTTGCAGGCTGCTCAACTCTTGCTCAATCTTGATGGCTTCGAGCCGCGCCAATTGGCGCAGGCGAATTTCTAAAATATCTTCCGCTTGGCGCTCGCTCAAGGCAAAGGCCGCGATCAAAGCGGCCTTCGGCTCATCGCTTTCGCGAATGATGCGTATCACCTTGTCAATATTGAGCAGCACCAAGCGGCGCCCCTCCAAAATATGGATGCGGTCTAACACTTTTTCGAGGCGGTGCTGGGCACGGCGACTGATGGTTTGCTGGCGAAAGCTGATCCACTCTTCCAGCATCAAGCGCAAATTTTTCTGCGTCGGCCGACCATCCAAGCCGACCATGGTCAAGTTGATCGGCGCGGAGCATTCCAGCGAGGTATGCGCCAGCAGAGCGGTAATCAACTCGCTCTGCGGCACTTTGCCCGTTTTGGGCTCAAACACCAGGCGCACGGCTGCTTCTTTGCCCGATTCGTCGCGCACCGCGTCTAGCAAACTGAGCATGTGCGCTTTGAGTTGCGTCTGCTCTTGGCTCAAGGTTTTTTTACCGGTTTTGACTTTCGGATTCGTCAGCTCCTCGACCTCTTCTTGCACTTTTTGCGTGCTGGTTCCCGGTGGCAGCTCACTCACCACCAATTGCCATTGGCCGCGCGCCAGCTCTTCGATTTTCCAGCGCGCGCGCACCTTGAGCGAACCGCGCCCCGTTGCATAGGCATCGGCGATGTCTTGGCTGCTGCTGATGATTTGGCCGCCGCCAGGGTAGTCGGGGCCAGGTATCAACTCGTACAACTCGGCGTCGCTCAGCTTGGGGTTTTTCACCAGCGCCACGCAAGCATCGGCGATTTCGCGCAGATTGTGGCTCGGAATTTCAGTCGCCATGCCGACCGCAATGCCGCTGGCGCCATTGAGCAAAGTAAAGGGCAAACGCGCGGGCAACTGCTTCGGCTCTTCAAAACTGCCGTCATAGTTGGGCACAAAATCGATCGTGCCCATGTCCAGCTCGTCGGTCAGCAAAGTGGTGATTTTTGCCAAACGCGCTTCGGTGTAGCGCATCGCCGCAGCGCCATCGCCATCGCGGCTGCCAAAATTGCCTTGGCCGTCGATCAGCGGATAGCGCTGGCTAAAGTCTTGCGCCATGCGCACCAGCGCGTCGTATGCGGCCGTGTCGCCGTGCGGATGGAATTTACCCAGCACATCACCCACCACGCGGGCGCTTTTCACCGGCTTGGCACCATTCGTACCATTGCCGCCGCCAAAGCCCAAACCCATGCGCAACATGCTGTAAATGATGCGCCGCTGCACCGGCTTTTGGCCGTCGGCCACATCGGGCAAGGCGCGACCTTTGACCACGCTCAAGGCGTACTCAAGATAGGCGCGCTGGGCATAAGCACCCAGCGATGGCTCGCCTGGGCTGGCAGTTTCTGTCGTCACAATATCGCTGTCATCGGTCATAAGTGGTCTTGATCTTTCAGTTTGCTAAATTGTAGTGCTATTTATTCAATAGCTGCTCAGGCAGATTTGGCGGCTTATTTAGCCAATTTGTTTATGAATTAAGTCTTTTTGAGGCTCAAAGGCATAATTTGTCGTCTATGGATGCTATCGAAAACGATTTTCTCACCCCCAACTGGCCAGCCCCGCCCAGTGTTCGCGCTTTGTGCAGCACGCGCGCGGGCGGCGTCTCGCTTGGCGCTTACGCCAGCCTGAATCTGGGTGACCATGTGGGCGACGCACCCGCCGCCGTGGCCGAGAACCGCCAGCGCTTTGCTGCGCAGCTACAGGCACATCCCGTTTTTTTGCAACAAGTGCATGGCAATATTTGCTTGGCGCTCGATACGGCAACTGCCAAGGGCAGCGTGGCCGATGCGTGCAGCACAGCCGAGAGCAATCTCGCCTGCACCATCATGGTAGCGGACTGCTTGCCAGTTTTGTTTTGCAATACAACCGGCACCCGCGTGGCCGCCGCGCACGCGGGTTGGCGCGGGCTGGCGCACGGCGTGCTGGAGAACACGCTTCGCTCTTTTGCGCCTGACGACAAAATAATTGCTTGGCTAGGCCCTTGCATCGGGCAAGCTGCGTTTGAAGTGGGCAGCGAAGTGCGCGCCGCTTTTGTGCAGCGCTACCCCGCTTTTGCCGCGCAGCACTTTGTGGCGGGCCAGCAGGCTGACAAATACCAGTGTGATTTAAGCGGCCTAGCGCGCGCGATTTTGCAGGCTGCTGGCGTGGCCAGCATCTCAGGCAATGATGGCGCTGCCGCTTGGTGCAGCTATACCAATGAGGCGCTGTGGTTTAGCCACCGCCGCGAATCGCAACTAGGCGCGCAGTCGGGGCGCTTGGCCGCCAGCGTTTGGCTTGCTGCGTGTCAAGCGGGCAGAGCTTCTTCAGTATAAAAAGGCCCAGCTTTCAAGCCACGGCGTGGCACACCGCGCACCGCGTCGGCAATCGCGCCGATGTGGTCGGGCGTGGTGCCGCAGCAGCCGCCCACAATATTCACCAAGCCTTCGGCTGCAAACTCGTGCAGCAAGCGGCTGGTCATAGCTGGCGTTTCATCAAAACCGGTGTCGCTCATGGGGTTGGGCAAGCCCGCGTTCGGGTAGCAGCTGATAAAGGTATCTTGCGCCACACGCGCCAATTCTTGAATATAAGGGCGCATCAACGCCGCGCCCAACGCGCAATTCAAGCCCACAGCCAGCGGCTGCACATGGCGCACGCTGTGCCAAAAAGCCGTAACGGTTTGCCCGCTCAAAATGCGACCCGAAGCATCGGTCACAGTGCCGCTGACGATAACGGGCAAGCGCTCGCCCGTTTTCTCATGCCACTCTTCAATCGCAAACAAGGCGGCTTTGGCGTTCAGGGTGTCAAAAATCGTCTCGACCAAAAACACATCGGCGCCGCCTTCAAACAGGGCTTCGACCTGTTCGTAGTAAGCCGCGCGCAGGCGCTCAAAGTCCACATTGCGGGCGCCCGCATCGTTCACATCAGGGCTGATGCTGGCCGTCTTGGGCGTGGGGCCGAGCGCGCCGACGACAAAGCGCGGGCGCTCAGGCGTCGAGAATTTGTCGCACGCAGCGCGGGCAATTTTTGCCGACTCCAAATTCATCTCGCGCGCAAACTGCGCCATGTCGTAATCGTCTTGGGCTATCGTCGTAGCGCCAAAAGTATTGGTCTCGATCAAGTCAGCACCGGCAGCCAAATAGCCTTCGTGTATGTCTTGAATCACTTGCGGCTTGGTCAGACTCAGTAACTCGTTATTGCCTTTGACATCTTTGTGGAAATCGGCAAAACGCGTGCCACGATAATCAGCCTCGCTCAATTTAAAGCGCTGGATCATGGTGCCCATGGCGCCATCCAAAATGGCGATGCGGTTTTGCAAAATGGCAGGTAACTCTTGGGCGCGGGTGTAGGCAGGCAATTTCATAGCGCCTATTGTAAGTCGCGGCTGAATAACAGTGTATTCACAGGCCAAGACCCAAGCAGGTCGAAAAAGGCCATAAAAAAGGCCGCTGTAGGCGGCCTTTTTTATTTGCGCACAGTGCGCTTACTTCATTTGCACAGAGCCATTCACGCTGACTTCAACCTTGCTTTTGCCCGGCTCCACCGGCACGGGCGCATCGGCCATGCTGGCCATTTTCATGCCATAGGCACGCGCTTCGGGTTGAGCGCCCCCGTATTCATTGCCGTTGACGCTGACTTCGCGCAGGGTGTAGCCACCAAATCCAAACGCTTGTGTGAGTTGCTGCGCACGCATTTTGAATTGCTCAATGGCCTGCGCTTGGGCTTTTTCTTCTGCGGCCGCGCGTGTTTGGCGACTCAGGCCAAAACTCACGCCATTCATGGTCAGGCTTTTTACCTTGCCTGCCGCCGTGGTGATGCGGGCAA
>CAZUUN010000002.1:24962-39529 GCA_964622735.1 uncultured Burkholderiaceae bacterium
GCCTTCCAAGACCACTTCAGCGTAACCGGCCCAGCCGTTGATCTTGCCGTCTTTGCTGTTGTAGCGGGGGTTCAGGCGGAAGCTGCCTGTCGAGACATCCATCTTGCCTGCCTCAGCGCTTTTCTTCACTTCTTGCAGCGCCGCATCGACGGCTGTTTTCAGGCGCGTTTGCACATCGGCGGCATCATTGCCGTCTAGGGTGGTGCTCAAGACGAGGCGCAAAGTGTCTTGTTGCACTTCGACAAAGCTGCTGGACTGAAAGCTCACCACATTGCTCGGCACAGGCGCAATACTTTGCGCCCACAGTGGCGTGGCGACTAAGGCCAAAGGTAAAAATGCAGCCGCCAAGCGGCTTGGGGTGAATGTCAGAGTCTTCATAAAGGATTCCAGTTATTAATCATGTGAAGCTATGGTAAGGGCTTTTTTATCTAAAACCTGAGGGACAAAGCCGACAATTAGTAAGCAATGGCTACTACTAAAAAAGAAGCTGCTCAGACAGGTTTGATGTGCTTTAAAGGCATAAATGGCACTCATTTTTGCATTCATGACACGCTACGCTTATTCGGGGCGCAACACGCCTTCTAAATCGCAGGCCATGACGGCATTGCGCAGCTCGGCCATGGCTTCGTAACGGGTGTAGCTGCGGCGCCAGACCAAGACCACGCGGCGCGTGGGCGCATCCCCAGCGAATGGGATGTATTGGATAAAAATATCGCTGCCCTTGCCTTTTTTTCTGCTGCCCGCGTCTAGGCCACCTGGCGGCACCGACAAGCGCGGTATTACCGTCACGCCCATGCCCGCAGCCACCATGTGTTTGATGGTTTCGAGTGAGGAACCTTCAAAACTGCGCTGTATGCCGGTGCCACCGCTGGCGTAGCTGCTGTTCAAGCGGGCTGACTCGGGGCAGATTTCGAGCACATGGTCGCGAAAGCAATGCTCGGCGCCCAGCAGCAGCATATTCTCATTGCGCAACTCGTCGGCGCTGACCGACGCGTGCTGCGCCAGCGCGTGCGTGCTGGGCACGGCAACCACAAAGGGCTCGTCATACAAATGCATGCTGGCAAAGCCTTGACTGGGAAAAGGCTCGGCCAAAATCGCGCAATCAATCTCGCCATTGCGCAGCATCTCAAGCAAGCGACGGGTAAAGTTCTCTTGCAACAAAAAGGGCATTTGCGGCGTGCGCATGATGTTTTGTTTGACCAACTCAGGCAGCAAATACGGCCCGATGGTGTAAATCACGCCTAGGCGCAGCGGCGCGGCCAGCGGGTCTTTGCCGCGCTTGGCAATTTCATAAACACGCGTAGCTTGCTCCAGCACCGCTTGCGCTTGGCTGATGATTTCTTGTCCCAGCGGCGTCACCACCACTTCATTCGCGCTGCGCTCGAAAACTTTAACATCCAACTCTTCTTCTAACTTTTTAATCGAGACCGAAAGCGTTGGCTGCGAAATCAGGCACGCATCGGCGGCGCGGCCAAAATGCTTCTCGCGCGCAACCGCCACGATGTATTTCAGTTCAGTCAAAGTCATAAACAGCTCGCGCAATAAGGGGTAAGCGCCCAGTGTATCGCCACGCCAAGGCCAGCGGCTATTTGCCCAAGGGCGGCGCGCTCGTTACACTCGGCACACCTTTATTTGTAATGCAAAGCCCACCATGAAAACGCCTGATCCCAAGTCGCTGACTGAATTGAATTTATCTGCCGATGCGGTGCAGGTGATGAAAGATATTTTTGAAAACAAAATCGCTTTCAACCGCATGATAGGCCTGAAGATTGACGCCATCAGCGCGACCGAAGCCAACGGCCACATCCTCATGAGCGAGGATTTGTACGGCCATTACGAGCACAAACGCATACACGGCGGCGTGATCAGTGCGGTGCTCGACGCCATGGGCGGCTTGGCTGTGATGCTGGCCATCGCCGAGCGCTTTGCCGACGACCCGCCGGTGCACTTGTACACGCGCTTTGGCAAAGTCGGCACCATCGATTTGCGCATCGACTACCTGCGCCCCGGGCACAATTCCAAACGCTTCAATGCCAAGGCAAAAATCGTGCGCTTGGGCGGGCGCGTGGGCAATACGCAAATGGAATTCAGCGCCGAAGACGGCACCTTGATCGCCATGGGTACCGCCGCTTACATCGTTTCTTAAAAGCACTTGCACTAAAGCAAGGCAAACAAATCAAGAGTTGCACCAAAATGGTGCTTTTGGCGGCGCATTTGCACCAAAGTGTAAAAAAATCTGCGGCTCAAAAAGACAAAGAGGCCAAGCTTTCTGAGGCACAATTGCCGCAAAGCCGCAAACAATGGGCTGGAGGCCGCCAGGCACGAAAGTTGCTTACCTCTACCTGTTAAAAGCGCTCGCCTAGGCGAGCAGCTTGGCACACCATTCCGCACCATACCCCTAGTTTCCACACAATGAAGGAGCCGCCAGATGGCAAAAAAAATCGCTGACGTGATGAAAATGGTCAAAGAAAACGACATCAAATTCGTCGATTTTCGTTTTACAGACACGCGCGGCAAAGAGCAGCATGTGACCGTGCCTATCTCTCATTTTGACGAAGACAAATTCACTTCAGGCCACGCTTTTGACGGCTCTTCTATCGCCGGCTGGAAAGGCATCGAAGCCTCGGACATGTTGCTCATGCCCGATCCCAACACGGCCAATATCGACCCCTTCTTTGAAGAGCCCACCATCATCATGTCTTGCGATGTGGTCGAACCCGGTGACGGCAAAGCCTATGACCGCGACCCGCGCTCCATCGCCAAACGCGCCGAAGCGTATTTGAAAGCTTCGGGTTTGGGCGATACCGCCTACTTCGGACCTGAGCCAGAATTCTTTATTTTCGACAATGTGCGCTGGAGCACCGAGCCGGGCCACAGCTTCTACAAAATCGACGAATACGAAGCGCCGTGGAACACGGGCAGCGACTTGGACGGCACCAACAAAGGCCATCGCCCCACCACCAAAGGCGGCTACTTCCCTGTGCCCCCCGTGGACAGCACGCAAGACATGCGCGCTGAGATGTCTTTGATCCTCGAATCCGTCGGCATTCCGGTCGAAGTCTTCCACCACGAAGTCGCTGGTGCTGGCCAAAACGAAATCGGCACGCGCTTTAGCACCTTGGTCGAGCGCGCTGACTGGACGCAATTGCAAAAATATGTGATCCACAATGTGGCCCACGCTTACGGCAAAACGGCCACCTTCATGCCTAAGCCTTACGCGGGCGACAACGGCTCAGGCATGCATGTGCACCAATCGGTTTGGAAAGACGGCAAAAACCTGTTTGCTGGTGACGGCTATGCGGGCTTGAGCGAATTCGCGCTCTACTACATCGGCGGCATCATCAAACACGCCCGCGCGCTGAACGCCATCACCAACCCGGGCACCAACAGCTACAAGCGCTTGGTGCCGCATTTTGAAGCGCCGGTCAAACTCGCTTACTCAGCGCGTAACCGCTCAGCTTCGATTCGCATTCCTTACGTGGCCAACCCTAAAGGTCGCCGCGTCGAAGCGCGCTTCCCTGATCCACTGATGAACCCTTACCTCGGCTTTGCAGCCTTGTTGATGGCGGGTTTGGACGGCGTGGAAAACAAAATCCATCCAGGCGAAGCGGCCAGCAAAGACCTCTACCACCTGCCACCAGAAGAAGACAAATTAATCCCAACGGTTTGCCACAGCCTCGACCAAGCACTGGAAGAGCTGGACAAAGACCGCGCTTTCTTGACCAAAGGCGGCGTGTTCTCAGACAACATGATCGATGCTTACATCGAGTTGAAAATGACTGAAGTCAACCGCGTGCGCGTTCAAGTCAATCCGGCTGAGTTTGATATGTACTACTCGCTCTAAGCGCCGCGCCTTGGGCCTTAAGCGGCCCGAGCGTTCGCTGGAACACAAAAAGGCAGCGCAAGCTGCCTTTTTCTCTATGCATCCATGTTTTTCAGATCAAAATCAAGCATGCAGGCCGCCAAAGCTGCCTGAGCAGCTATGAAAAAGACAGTAAGTGACAATATGGCCATTGACTCAAGCGCCATGCACAAAGCAGCTAAAACACAAAAAACACCGCAAAAACAACGGTTTATTTGATTTTTGTGAAAAATGCCTTCATACTTTCAAGTAGTGGTTTTCTAAATTAGGGGTTTTGCCCCCCATAAAAAAGTGAAGGATAGCGCCATGACAGCTAGACCCAAAGCAAATACCTTTTTGGCAAGCGCCATCGGCTTGGCCGCGCTCTGTATTGCCAGCAGCGCCCAGGCACAAATCTACCGCTGCCCCAACAACGAATACACCAACGATACCCGCGCGGCGCAAGCCAAAGGCTGCCGCGTGGTCGAGGGAGGCAACATCACCATCGTGCGCAGCTCACCCAGTGCGCCTGTGGCACGCCGCGAAACCCCGCGTGCCAATCCGCCCGGCGTGCGCCCAGCAGCAGCCAGCAGCGCTGAGCAGCGCGAGCGCGACATGGATTCGCGCCGCATCTTAGAAGCCGAGTTGAGCAAAGCCGAAGAAAAGCTCAGCACGCAAATGAAAGAATACAACGGCGGCTTGCCCGAAAAGCGCGGCCCCGAGTCTAAGAATTACCAAAAATACCTCGACCGCGTGGCTGAAATGAAAGCCGAAATCAACCGCACCGAAAGCGATATCAGCGGCTTGAAGCGCGAAATCTCGCGTTTGCCTGAGGCGCAGAGTGGCAACTCGACCACGACCATGGCCAACCGTGCCATGCAATAAAAGCCTCTAGTCTTCAGCCCACTCAAACCCGCAGCTTGCTGCGGGTTTTTTACGCCCCGCACAAAGTCCACTAGCGAAATCTTGACCATGCCATCTCTACGCCAACGCCTGCTGTATTTTGTGACTGCCATTTGGCTGGGCAGTTTTACCGCCATTGGCGCTTGGGTGGTGCCCACGCTGTTTCAAACCATGGACAAGGCCCAAGCTGGCGCCATCGCCGCGCGTTTGTTCAGCGTGCAAACCGGCGTGAGCTTGCTGGCCACGGCGGCGCTCGCCTTGGCCTTGCCACAGACGGCTTGGCGCCACCGCCAATCGCTTTTTGTGGTTTTGGTATTCGCCGCACTCACGGCTTTGCTGCAAGAGTATGCGATTGCGCCGCAGATCATGGCCAAGACCCAGCCTGCGTTGTGGCACCGCTTGGGTGGTTTGGCCTTTGCCCTGCAGTGGCTGTGTGCGGCTTGGGTGCTGTGGCAAATCAGCAGGCAGCCCATGAGCCAAAATGCCACTAATTAGAGAGCTTCTCAGGCAGGTTTGACGGCTTAAAACGCCAATATAGCTCTTATTTTTAACGCCTGATCAACTGCCGAATCGGAAAGCCGAGCAGCGCCAAAATAGCAAAATACAGCCCGCCCGCCACCAGCATGACGCCCAGCAAGCTGCCCAAACGCGCCAGCGCATGCAAAGCCGCCCAATCGACTTGCGCTTGCGCCCACCACAGCAGCAGTGCCATGGCCAGCGTGGCCAGCACAATCTGCGTGATGCATTTAGTCCAACCCGGCGACGGCTGGTAACTGCCCTTGCGTATCAGGCCCAGCAGCAGCCAACTCGCATTCAAAATAGCGCCTAAGCTGATGCTCAGCGTTAAGGCTGCGTGGCGCATATAAGGCACCAAAAAGTAGTTCAGGATTTGCGTAAAAATCAACACCACGATGGCGATTTTGACCGGCGTCTTCATGTCTTGCCGCGCAAAGTAAGCCGGTGCCAAGACCTTGATGGCGACCAAGCCGAGCAAGCCGACGCCATAGCCCATCAGCGAATAACACACTTGCGTCGCATCGGCGGCGCTGAATTTGCCGTATTGGTAAAGCGTGGCCACCAATGCAGGCGTAAACACCAAGAGTGCCGCCGCGCAGGGCAAAGCAAACAGCAAAACCAAGCGCAAGCCCCAGTCGATCATGTGCGAGTAACGCGCTTGGTCACCCGCCACGCGCGCCGCCGCCAGCTGCGGCATCAAGACCACGCCCAGCGCCACCCCCAGCAGTGCGGTGGGGAACTCCATCAAGCGATCCGAATAGCTGAGCCAACTGACCGAGCCGCTGGGCAAATACGAGGCAATTTGCGTATTGATGAGCAAGGAGATTTGCGCCACGCTCACCCCGAGCAAGGCGGGCAGCATGAGCTTGAAGATTTTTTGCGTGTCCTCGTGCTGCCAAGCGGCTTTGATCTCGCGCGGGCGCCAAGCGATGCGCGGCAGCATGTCGATTTTTTTCAGCGTTAATAACTGCATCAGCAGCTGCGCCACGCCGCCCAGCATGACGCCTGCGGCCAGCGCATAAATGGGCTGCACGCCGATGCGCTCAAAGTACGGCACACCCAGCCAGAGCGCGCCTATCATGGCGAAATTAAGCAAAACAGGCGTAGCCGCTGGCACGGCAAACTTGCCCCAAGTATTGAGCACGCCCGCAGCCAGCGAGACAAAAGAGATCAGTCCGATGTAGGGCATCATCCAGCGCGTCATCACTGTGGCCGCTTCTGCTCCGTCGCTGGGCAAACCGCTGGCTAAGAGCCAAACCAAAGCGGGCGCCGCGATCACGCCTGCGGCCGAGACCAGCAACAAAACCCAAAACAAAACCGTGGCCACTTGTGCCAGCATGATTTGCGTGCGCTCGTCGCCGTGCTGCGCACGCGTGGCCGCGAGCGTAGGAACAAAGGCCTGGGCAAACGCACCTTCAGCAAACAAGCGGCGCAGCAAGTTCGGCAAGCGAAAGGCCACATTAAAGGCATCGGTCATGGCGCTGGCGCCAAAAATGCTCGCCATTAAAACATCGCGCACATAACCCGTGATGCGCGATGCCAGCGTGAAGGCTGAGACAAGGGATGCCGATTTGAATAAACTCATAGCTGGGCCGCAAGAACAAAACAGCCGCCCGCAGCAAAGGGCGTGGCGGCAGCAAACAAGGGCTGCATTATCAGAATGCAGATACGGATTTTATCCATATAATCACTGCCAGAGCAGCTACAGTAGATATAGCAGCAAAGAATCCCTCGCCCAGCGCACAGAAAGCCCAGGCTAAAAAGCTAAAATCGCAGCCATGACACAACTGACCGGAAGCATTGTTGCCCTCGCAACCCCCTTTAGCGCCGATGGCGCGGTGGACTACACCGCCCTGCGCAAGTTGATCGATTGGCATGTGGCAGAAAAGACCGACTGCATTTGCGTCGTCGGCACCACGGGCGAATCTCCCACAGTCGATGTCGACGAGCACTGCGAAATCATTCGCGTGGCGGTCGAACAAAGCGCCAAGCGCGTTCCTATCATGGCTGGCTGCGGCGCCAACTCGACGGCGGAAGCGGTCAGCTTGGCGCAGTTTGCCCAAAAAGTCGGTGCGCAGTACCAACTGCAAGTCGTGCCCTACTACAACAAACCGACCGCCGAGGGGCAATACCAGCACTTTAAGGCCATCGCCGAACAAGTACCCAGCCTGCCGATGATGCTCTACAACGTGCCCGGCCGCACCGCGGTCGATATGTCGGTTGAAACCACCATGCGCTTGGCGACGGTGCCGGGCATATTCGGCATCAAAGAAGCCTCGGGCAATATTGAAAAAGCGCAGTGGCTGATACGCGAAGCGCCTCGCGGCTTCGGTGTTTACTCGGGCGACGATGCCACCGCCATTGCCCTCATGCTCTTGGGCGGCCAAGGCAATGTCAGCGTCACAGCCAACTTGGCACCGCGCTTGATGCACGATTTATGCCGCCACGCCTTGGCGGGCGATATCGCACAGGCGCGCGCCATTCAAGCGCAGCTTTTGCCACTGCACAAACTGCTGTTTGTCGAGCCCAACCCGATTCCGCTGAAATGGGCGATGGAACGCTTGGGGCTATGCACCGGCCACATGCGCTTGCCCCTGACCACGCACAGCGCGCCTTACACACGGGCCCTCGAGCAAGCGCTCAAAAACGCCAAGCTGCTCGCCGCTTAAACCCTCACCTTCCTTTTCTCACTAGGACCAGACACCATGAATCAGCGCCAGCTATTGCCTCTTACTGCTGCCTTACTTGTTTTCGGTTTAAGCGCCTGCAGCGTCTTAGAAGAGAACAAAGTCGATTACCGCTCAGCCCGCAAAGGCGAAACGCTCGAAGTGCCGCCCGATTTGACCGCACTCTCGCGCAATGACCGCTACGCGGTTAATGCCGATGGCACCATCAACGCCAGTGCCTACCAAAGCACCAACCAAGTTGCGCAAAGCTTGCCAACTGCTGCCGAGACAGTGGCCGATGTGCGCATCGAGCGCAGTGGCAACAAGCGCTGGCTGGTGGTCAACCGCCCAGCTGACAAACTCTGGCCCATCGTCACCGGTTTTTGGAAAGACAATGGTTTTAATTTGGATGTGAGCCAAGAAGCGCTCGGCATCATGGAAACCGATTGGGCCGAAAACCGCGCCAAACTGCCACAAGACTTTATCCGCGAGAGCTTGGGCAAACTGTTCCCCAATCTGTACAGCACCAGCGAGCGCGATCGCTTCAGAACCCGCCTAGAGCGCAATGGCGACAGCACCGAGATTTATGTCACCCACCGCGGCCTGATCGAAAAATTGGTCAACAAAGGCGGCGGCACCACGGGCGATGCCACCATTTGGGAGCCGCGCGCATCTGACAGCGAACTCGAAGCCGAATTTTTGCGCCGCATGATGCTCAAGCTCGGCGTGTCTGAGACCCAAGCCAAAGCGGCTTTGGCACAAGACAACAAAGCGCCCGCAGTGGCCCAGATCAAAGACGATGCGCTGGAGATCAATGAAGGCTTCGACAGCGCTTGGCGCAAAGTCGGCCTAGCGCTTGATCGCTCGAACTTCACCGTCGCTGACCGCGACCGCAGCAAAGGCATTTACTTTGTGCGCTATGCAGCGCCCACCAAAGAAGAGAAACAAGGCTTCTTTGGCAAACTGTTTGGCGGCAGCACGCCCGACAATGTGGCACCGCAAGAGTACCGCGTCACCGTCACCAGCCTGGCGGCCCAGCAGTCGCGCGCCACCGTACAAAGCCCCAGCGGCACGATTGATGCGAATGCGCGCAGCATTCTCAAAATCATGGCCGAAGACTTGCAATAAAGCGCGCAAGGGACACACGCACACGGCATGAACGGGCACTTTCGTTTTCGCAGCTTAGGCAGCGGTAGCACCGGCAATGCCACCTTGGTTGAAGCCGTAAACGGCGCGGGCAAAGCTTGGCGTTTGTTGGTTGATGCTGGCTTTACGCTGAAAAAATTCGAACAGCGTTTGGCCAGCGCCACGGCGCTCGCGCCCGATGCCTTGACAGGTATTTTCATCACGCATGAGCACGGCGACCACATTGGTTGCGGTTTGCAAATTGCCGACAAATACCAAGTGCCGATTTACATGAGCCACGGCACGCACCACGCCCTGGGTCAGCCCGCACTGGGCAAGCTCTTGCATTTGGTGCGCGATGGCGACTGCATTGATTGGGATGGCTTTGCCTTCGAGCCCTTTACCGTACCACACGATGCGCAAGAGCCCCTGCAACTGCGCTGCACCGATGGCAGTGACTACCTCGGCATCTTGACGGACTTGGGCCATGGCAGCTTGCATGTGCTGGAGCAACTCGCGCCCTGCAGCACCTTGCTGCTCGAATGCAATTACGACCCCGCCATGCTGCAAGCGGGTGGCTACCCACCGTTTTTAAAAGACCGCATCGCGGGGCGCTTGGGCCATTTGCCCAACCACGAAGCCATGCGCATCGCCCAGCACTTGCTGGCCCAAGGCAATCTGCGCCAAATCGTTGCGGGACACTTGAGCGAACGCAATAACTGTCCCAAGTTAGTGGGCGCATTACTGAGTGCGTGCATGCCCGATGCAGCAGAACGCTGGCATATTGCCGACCCGCTTGTGGGTACCGATTGGATAGAGTGCCAACACCATGCGCTTGCGTGATATTTTTTCTCAGTTTCAACGCCTAACGCCATTCTTCGTAGGCTTGCGCACTGCTACCTTGCTGGTGCTGTTGGCCGTATTGGTCGGCGCGCTGACCGAGCCACTCATCCCCGCGCTGATGAAGCCGCTGCTCGACCGCGGCTTTGCGGCCCAGCAACTCGATTTATGGTATGTGCCTGTTGGCATCATTGGCGTTTTTGCGGTGCGCGGCGCGGCTGGTTTTGTGGCGCAGTACGGCATCACCTACATCGCCCAAAAAGGCATGCACAACATGCGAGTGCGCTTGTTTGAGCGCTTGCAAATCATTGCCCCCGCCACGCTGGGCAGCAAAACTTCTAGCCACCTAGTCAACACCATTGTCTACGAGATTCAAAATGGCGTGAATCTGCTGATCGGCAGTTTGCTTACCCTGGCTAAAGACTCGCTCACCTTGCTCGCCTTGCTCGGCTATTTGTTTTATTTGAACTGGCATTTGACGCTGGTGGTCTTCATCATGTTCCCCATCGTTGCGCTGCTGATGGCGTTTTTCTCTAAGCGCTTGCACCGCACCACCAAAGCGACGCAAGGCGCGACCGACGAACTCGCCTATGTGGTGGAAGAAAATGTGCTCGCCTGGCGCGCAGTGCGACTGCATGCCGCACAAGCGGCGCAAGCGCTGCGCTTTGGCAGCGTCAGCGAGCGCCTGTCCCGCTTGGCGATGAAGTCCACTGCCAGCGCGGCTTTAATGACGCCGATGACGCAAATCGTTGCCGCCTGTGCCCTGTCCGCCGTTATCACCATCGCGCTGTGGCAAAGCCAGACTACGGGCAATACCGTGGGGGGCTTCGTTGCCTTCACCACCGCTTTGTTGATGTTGATCGCGCCCGTTAAACACCTGTCTGATGTGGCGGGACCCATCACGCGCGGCTTGGCCGCCATCACCCGCGGCATAGACCTGCTGGAAAACACGCCGATAGAAACCGGCGGCATGCACAGCAGCCCGCGCGCACGCGGCGAATTTGTTTTTGATAGCGTGACGCTGCGCTACCCCGGCGCGGGGGCAGACGCGGTAAGCCAACTCCACTTGCAAATCCACGCGGGCGAAACGCTGGCCTTGGTCGGCAGCTCAGGCGCGGGCAAAAGCACTTTGATGAATTTGTTGCCGCGCTTTATCGACCCATCGGGCGGCAGCATCAGCCTCGATGGCGTGGCACTCGCCGATTGGGATTTGCGCAATCTGCGCCAGCAATTTGCGCTGGTCAGCCAAGATGTGATTTTTTTCAGCGGCAGCATCGCCGCCAACATCGCGCTGGGGCAAGAGATCGACGAAGCACGCGTGCAAGCAGCATTGCGCTCGGCCAACTTGGAAACCTTTGTTGCGGGTTTGCCGCAAGGCATACACAGCAGCATCGGCCACAACGGCAACCAACTCTCAGGCGGACAGCGTCAGCGTTTGGCCATTGCCCGCGCTTTGTACAAAGACGCACCGATTTTGCTGCTGGATGAGGCCACCTCGGCGCTCGATAACGAATCGGAGAGAGCGGTACAAATCGCCCTCAAAAACCTGATGCAAGGGCGCACCACCATCACTATTGCGCACCGTTTATCGACCATCGAACACGCCGACCGCATCATCGTGATGCAGCAGGGCCAAATCGTGGAGCAAGGCAACCATGCCAGCCTGCTGCGCGCTGGCGGCGCTTATGCGCGTATGCAGCAAAGCGCAGGCGCTGGTGCGGCGCAAAACACGCATATGGTGCAAAAACCGCTTATTTAAGAGTCTTTTTGGCTTTTTAAGCCGTCAGACCTGCCTGAGCAGCTATTGAATCAATAGTAAAAGACGCTGATTACTGAATGCCTATCGATACTTAAGGCAGCTCTTGCGTGCGCAGATAGTCTTTCAAGATCAACGCGCCGGTCTCTAGCGTTTGGATATAGCCCTTGGCTTCCAGCTCTTTCATCACACGGCTGACCATCTCGCGGCTGGCACCCACGGTTTTTGCCAAATCTTGGCGCGAAATTTTGTTCGGAATGATTTGCCGACCCTGTTCATCGCGATGCGACAGCTCTTGCAGCACCCGCGCCACGCGGCCATGCACATCGAGCAGCGCCAAGGTTTCAATGCGGCGATCGGCGGTGCGCAAACGCCGCACCAAACTGTGCAACATGGCGAAAGCCATGGTGTCGCGCTCGGGCAAGCAGCGCATAAAGTCCTCGCGTCCCAGCACCAGCACATCGGTTTGCACCTCGGCAATCACGGTGGCTGAATGCACGCTGCCATCGATCAAGCTCATCTCGCCGATATGCTCGCCCGCTCTGATACTGGCCAAAATCACCTCACGACCACCGCCGCCACTGGCCAAGACGCGCGCGCGCCCGGTCAAAATGATGAATAGCTCCTCGCTCCTCTGACCTTGCTGCACCAGTGTTTCGCCGCGTTTAAAGCGGCGTTTACTCATGGCGGCAGCAACCAAAACCGCGTACTCGGGATTGAGCATAGAAAACAGCGGCACGCGACGAATCAGATCGAGATTAGAGACCATCAACATTCCAGCATCTCTCCTTAGTTGTTATAGTAGGCACTTGTCTGTAGCAAGACCCATTCTCGCATGACCATGCTGCAGGCAGGGTCGAATTTGTCACACAAATCTCACATAGAAAACCCTAGGCCCAGCCATCTATTACTTGCTCCTTATTTATCACCCATGACACACGCTAAAGTTCTCATCCTCGGCTCAGGCCCTGCTGGCTACACCGCCGCCGTTTATGCCGCGCGCGCCAATTTGCAACCCGTTCTCATCACGGGCTTAGAGCAAGGCGGCCAGCTCACCACCACCACCGATGTGGACAACTGGCCAGCCGATGCCGATGGCGTCCAAGGCCCCGATTTGATGACGCGTTTTTTGGCCCATGCCGAACGCTTCAAAACCGAAATCATCTTTGACCAAATCAGCAAAGTGGATCTGAGCCAGCGCCCCTTTACGCTGACCGGTGACAGCGCCAGCTACAGCTGCGACAGCCTGATCATCGCCACAGGCGCATCGGCTAAATATTTGGGTCTGCCGTCTGAAGCGGCCTTTATGGGCAAAGGCGTTTCAGCTTGCGCCACTTGCGATGGTTTCTTTTATCGCGGCGAGACGGTGTGCGTCGTCGGCGGCGGCAACACCGCGGTGGAGGAAGCGCTTTACTTGTCCAACATCGCAGCCAAGGTTTATCTCATCCACCGCCACGACAAATTCAAGGCCGAGCCGATTTTGGTCGACAAACTCATGGCAAAAGTAGCCGAAGGCAAAATTGAATTGCGCACCTTCAACACCCTAGACGAAGTATTGGGCGACAGCAGCGGCGTGACTGGCGTGCGCATCAAAAGCACCGTCGATGGCCAGACCGAAGTGCTGACGCTCAAAGGCTGCTTTATCGCCATTGGCCACCACCCCAATTCCGGCATTTTTGAAGGCCAACTCGACATGCAAAACGGCTACATCAAAACGCGCAGCGGCAACCAAGGCTTTGCCACCATGACCAGCGTGGAAGGCGTGTTTGCCGCGGGCGATGTGCAAGACCACATCTACCGCCAAGCCATCACCAGCGCGGGCACGGGCTGCATGGCCGCGCTCGACGCGCAGCGCTTTTTAGAACAGCAAGAGTAAGGGCTGCGTCATGGACAAAAAACTCTTAGACATTTTGGTATGCCCCGTGACCAAGGGCGCCTTGATCTATCAGCCCGGCAGCACCGAGCTGATCTCGAAACAAGCGCGCTTGGCCTACCCGATTCGTGACGGCATTCCCGTCTTGCTAGAGAACGAAGCGCGCACGCTCAGCGACGCTGAGCTGGAACAGTTGGCGCACAAGCAGCCTGCTGTTTAATCGCCGCTTTCTCTTCATATATTCGTCTTTGCTGCTATGCGCTTTACCGCTTTGATCCCGGCGCGGCTGGCCTCAACCCGCCTGCCCAACAAACCCCTCGCCGACATTGCGGGCCTGCCCATGATTGTGCGCGTGGCGCAGCAAGCGGCGCGCTCGGCCGCAGCCCAAGTCGTCGTGGCGGCGGACGATGCACAGATTGTGCAAGTGTGCGCGGCGCACGGCATACACGCCATCCTCACCGCCAGCAGCCACCTCTCGGGCAGCGACCGCTTGGCCGAGGCTTGCCGCATTTTGCAATTGCCTGCGGATGAAATCGTTGTCAATGTGCAGGGCGACGAGCCGCTGATTGCGCCCGAGCTCATCAACAGCGTGGCGCAGACCCTGCACAGCCACCCCAATGCCGCCATGGCCAGCGCCGCCTGCCCAATTAACGATGCAGCCGAATTGGCCAGCCCGCACGCGGTGAAAGTGGTGCTGAACCAAGCGCAATACGCGCTCTACTTCAGCCGCAGCCCGCTGCCCTACCCGCGCGACGCGGCACTGGCAGCGCTGCACCCCGCGCTGCGGCACATCGGCATTTATGCCTACCGTGCAGGTTTTATCCAGCAGTTCACGCAAATGGCGCCCGCGCCGCTGGAGCAAATCGAGTCTTTAGAGCAACTGCGCGCGCTGTGGCACGGCCACACTATCGCCATGCATGTAACGGCAAACGCGCCCGCTGCGGGCGTGGATACACCCGCCGATTTAGAGCGTGTACGGATGCACTTCAAGACATGAAGCTGAGCCCAATCACTACTGATTCAATAGCTGCTCAGGCAGATTTGACG
>CAZUUN010000003.1:0-32871 GCA_964622735.1 uncultured Burkholderiaceae bacterium
ACGGCTACGGCGCTGGGTTTGGCGCTGCTTCATCACCGATTCGAGCTGGGTTTTAGTGCGTTTGATGGACGAGCCGATCATGCGGCGATCCAACTCGATCTGCTTCTCACCGGGTCCACCGCGCATCCCAATGCCGCCCGACTGGCGCTCCAAGTGGCTCCAACGGCGCACCAAACGGGTGCTGAGGTATTGCAAACGCGCCAGCTCGACTTGCAGTTTGCCCTCGTGGCTGCGCGCGCGTTGGGCAAAAATCTCTAAGATCAAAAGCGTGCGGTCATTCACCGCCATCTCGCAATGCCGCTCTAAGTTGCGCTGCTGCGCAGGGCTCAGGCTTTGATCGAACAGAATTTCGCTGGCGCCATGCATCAGCGCCAACTCTTTGATTTCGTCTGCCTTGCCGCTGCCCACAAACAGGCGCGGATCGGGTGCGCGGCGCTTGCAAGTGATGCGTGCGACCGGCACAAAGCCCGCAGTTTGCGCCAGCAAACCCAGCTCTTCTAATTCGGTGTCAAAGTGCGCGTCGCCAAAATCAACCCCAACGAGTATGACTTTAGGCGCCTGCTCTTGCAGCGTGGCGTGTTTCGAGGCCAAGCGCTTTATTCAGGCTGGGCAGCGCTGTCGTCGACGTCGCCTGCTTGCAGCTGGAAGTTGACGGGGCGACCCGGAACGATGGTAGAGATGGCGTGCTTGTAAACCATTTGTGTAACCGTGTTACGCAAAAGCACAACATATTGGTCAAACGATTCAATCTGACCTTGGAGCTTGATGCCGTTGACCAAATAGACCGAAACGGGAACATGTTCGCGTCGCAGCTGGTTCAGAAACGGGTCTTGCAGGGATTGGCCTTTGTTATTGTTCACGATATTTTTTCCGTGTTGAGAGTAGTGAAGCTTGAAGATACCACAAGACTTGAGGGCGAGCGCCGCAGTTACAAGAGGTGGATAAAAAAATGCTTAATTAAAGCCGTTCGCGGCAAATGCCTACAAGATGCCACCATTAAGCGACAAAACGCAGGCATTGGCCGTCAAGATTACTCGCTCAAACGGATGCCGCTGCGCACGGTCCACTCACCGCGTCGGTAGAGCACGCTGGCAACGCCTTTTTTCGGCAACTGCTGCACCACGGCGGCGAGTTGTTTACTGTCTTGGACGGCGACATTACCCAATTCAATGACAACATCACCCGCTTGCAAGCCCGCCCGCGCCGCCGCGCCGCTGGCCGCATCGACCAGCACGCCGCTATCCACGCCGCGCTCGCGTTTATCGGCCGCGGACAAGTCGCTCACTTTCAGGCCTATGCGTTTGAGGTCGGTGCTGTCGGCTTGAACCAGTTTTTCGATTTCGCTCACGGTCCCAGTGACCACCGTCAAATCCATGCGCTTACCGCCGCGCAGTACATGCACTGTGCTGCTATCGCCGGGCTTGGTGCTGCCGACATGGCGCTGCAAATCGCGGCTACCTTCTATGCTCGCGCCATTGAATTTAAGAATGATGTCGCCGGCTTTCAAACCCGCCTTGTCGGCTGGCGACTTCGGCACGACTTTGGTGATGGCTGCGCCCTCGTTTTTCTTCAGTTTTTGTGCCTGCGCATCCACCTCATCCACATCACCAATACTCACGCCCAAATAGCCGCGCTGCACCGAGCCGGTGGCGCGCAATTGATCGGCGATTTTCATGGCTTCATCAATGGGTATGGACAGCGAAACGCCCATATAGCCGCCCGAGCCACTCAAGATTTGGCTGTTGATGCCTACCACTTCGCCGCGCATATTGATCAGCGGACCACCCGAGTTGCCAGGGTTAATCGCCACGTCGGTTTGAATAAAGCGCAGGTATTGGCCAGTGTCGCGCTGCTTGGCGCTGACAATGCCCGCCGTGACCGTGTTCTCTAAGCCAAAAGGCGCGCCGATCGCGATCACCCACTCGCCGACGCGCAACTTGCTGACATCGCCCACGCGCACAAAGGGCAGAGCCCGCGCCTCGATTTTCAAAATGGCGACATCGGTGCGCTCATCCACACCCAAGACCTTGGCCTTGAATTCGCGCTTGTCGGTCAGTTTGACCAAGACTTCGTCCGCGCCTTTGACCACATGGGCATTGGTCATCACAATCCCATCCGCGCTCAAGATAAAGCCTGAGCCCTCGCCCACAGGCTGGGTCTGGCTTTCAGGCTTGCTGTCGGGTTTGCTGGGCGGGGGCGTTTGCGGCGCTGGGGCGCGGCGCGGCATGGGCATACCAAACTGCTGGCCGAAAAAGTCACGCAGAAAATCTTCCATGCGCGAGTTGCCAGGCATGCCGCCAAAGGGGCTGCCATCACCGACCGCCTCACGCGGGCCGACTTTCACCGCCGTTTGGATATAGACCACCGACGGGCCCACGGCTTGCACCAAATCTGCAAAATCAGGCAAGCCGCGCTGCGCAAAAACAGGCGCAGGCGCAGCAGCTTGAACAGCTGCCGCGGCTGCGGCTACCGGCGCAACACTTTGCGCCATGCTGGGGCTTTGCTGAAACGCGGCAAAACTACCCAAACCAGCTGCGGCGGCTAGCACCGCCAAACTGGCGCCGTAACGCAAGGTGCTGCGTGTGGGTGCCGTGGCAGAGGAGCTGGAGGAAGTATGGATTTCAGTCATTTTTTACCTCAAAACAATGGGTGAACACGGTGTAAACAACGCAGCAGGCGCCCTTTACGCTGACAAAAGCATTTATATACCGGGCGCAAAAAGACCCGACGAGACACAGTTAAGGAAAATATGCGAAACTTCAAGACTTACTATAATCTAGGGTTTAACCTGAGTTAAATCCCTCTTTCCGACTGTAAAGGTAATTCGACGATGGCACAGCACACGCTTTTAAGTGGCAAGATACACCGGGCTACGGTAACGCATTGTGAGCTTCATTACGAAGGCAGCTGCGCCATTGACGAAGATTTGCTCGAAGCCTCTGGCATCCACGAATTTGAAGCCATCGACATTTGGAATGTGACCAACGGCGAGCGTTTTAGCACTTATGCCATCAAGGCCGAGCGCGGCTCAGGCATCATCTCGGTCAACGGCTCAGCTGCACGCCGCGCTTGCAATGGCGACATTCTGATCATTGCCGCTTTTGTCAGCATGGCGCGCAACGAAATCGCCACCCACCAGCCTAAACTGGTGTTTGTGGATGAGCAAAACAAGCCCAAAGAGCTGCGCAGCCATATCCCTACGCAAATGGCTTAAAGCGGGCCGCTTGCACCCAGCGCTTAGGTCTGCGCAGCAGGCTTGGGCTGATATTTGAAGCGCCATTTTCAGCATAAAATACCGATTTTAAGCCGTCAATCCTGCCTGATAAGCTATCAAAAATATAGTGTTTATTTATATTCTTAGGCTAGCTATGCGCTTACAATCGCCAGCATGATCAAACGCATCATCGGCAAAATTATGGCCAGCACCGCTGGCAAAAAAAACAAACTCGGTAAAGCGGTAGAAATTCCCCTCTCCAAGCATCGTATCGATACCAAACTGGTAGAGGACAAGGCCAAAGAGGTCGTCAGCACACTGAAGAGCGCGGGTTTTCAAGCCTATATTGTGGGCGGGGCCGTGCGCGACCTGCTCTTAGGCCTCAAACCCAAAGACTTCGACATCGCCACCAACGCCACACCCGAAGAGGTCAAGCGCTTGTTCCGCCGCGCTTTCATCATTGGCCGACGCTTTCGTATCGTGCATGTGGTGTTTGGCCGTGGGCGCGAACACGAGGTGATCGAAGTCTCGACCTTCCGCGCGCTCCTAGACAACGCCCTGGCCGAGCAAGTGCAAGGCAACGAGAAAACCTCTAAAGCCGATTTGGCCGGTATGCGCCACGCCGTCGACCAGCATGGCCGCGTGCTGCGCGACAATGTTTGGGGCAGCCAGCAAGAAGACGCCGCGCGCCGCGACTTCACCATCAACGCCATGTATTACGACCCCGAGCGCCAAGTCGTGGTCGACTACCACAAGGGCTTTGAAGACTGCCAAAAGCATGTCATACGCCTGATCGGTGATCCGCTCTCGCGTTACCGCGAAGACCCCGTGCGCATTTTGCGTGCGGTGCGCTTTGCCGCCAAACTAGAAACGCTGAAGTTCAACATTGAGGCGAAGACAGTCAAGCCCATTCAAGAGTGCAAGATTTTGCTCGCGCAAATTCCGCAAAGCCGCATGTTTGATGAAGTCCTCAAACTGCTGCAAACCGGCCACGCCACCAGCAGCCTGCGCCAGCTCGAAAAGCTGGGCATGAGCCGCGGCATTTACCCGCTGCTCGACTTGATCACCGAACGCAGCCAAGACCCCTTGGTGCAAGCCGCGTTGAATGACACCGACCGCCGCATCAACGAAGGCAAGTCGGCAGCGCCCTATTTCTTACTCGCCTGCGTGCTGTGGGATGAAGTCCGCAACCACTGGCAAAGCAAAGTGGCTGCAGGCGAACATGTGACGCCTGCCTTGGGCATGGCCATCGACGAAGTGTTTGAGCGCCGCATCGGCGATGTCAGCGGCCGCGGCAAGCTAGCTGCGGATATGCGTGAGGTTTGGATGCTACAGCCGCGCTTTGAGCGCCGCAGCATCAGCAGCGCCCCCAAGCTGATCGAGAATTTGCGCTTTCGGGCGGGCTACGATTTTCTGCGTTTGCGCGCTGTCGTCGGCGAGGTCGATGTCACCCTAGCCGATTGGTGGCACGAATACAGCTTAGGCGATGAAGACCAGCGTGAAGGCATGCTGCGCGAAATCGCCAAACAGCAAGTCAAAGGCGTCAAGGGCAAGAAACCCGTCGTCAAAAGAGTTGTGCGGCTAGCCGCCCCCCGCGGCGCTGATGGCGAGCAGGCAGATCAAGCACATCAGCCAGCAGAAGCGTCGGATGATGAAAGCGGGCCTAGTCTCGCGGCCAAAAAACGCCGCCGTCGCAAACGCAAACCGGGCAGCGACAGCAGCAATACGCCGCCTGAGCAAGCAGCCTAAAACCTGCCCCGAGCGCCCCGGTCATGCAGCAGCCCGCCGCCACTCTGGCCTACATCGGCCTAGGCTCGAATCAAGGCGACAGCCTGCATCTATTGCAAGAGGCCGTGCGGGCGATAGCCGCGCTGCCAGCCAGCCGCTGCTTGCAAGTGTCTAGTCTGTACGCTTCAAAAGCTGCCGAGGGCGCGGCAAACGGACCGGACTTTCTCAATGCGGTGCTGCGCCTCGAAACCCAGCTCGATCCGCACGATTTATTAAAGCATTTGCAAACCATAGAAAATGCCGCTGGGCGCAAGCGGCCTTGGCGCCATGCGCCTCGCACTTTAGACCTCGATATCTTGCTCTATGGCGACATGCAGATCGATACATCCGCGTTACAAATTCCGCATCCGCGCATGGCGCAAAGAGCCTTTGTTTTAAAGCCGCTATGGGAGCTTTCCCCTAATTTGTTGTCGAACCAACAACTGTTACAAATTGACGGGCAAATGTGTCGAATTACCAGTAAAGACTGGGTAAACCAGCCCACGTTATAGTATCTTCTACGGTTGCTGGTAGCAGCGTCGATGTTCTGCGCTTCTGCCCATCCCCATACTTAGAATAATCTCGATGAGCAACTTCGTTCACATGCGTCTAACCCTGATTGCACTGGCTGTTTTAACAGCGACGAGCGCGCACGCTGTGGTTCTTGGCAATGTTCGTAACGCCGTCTATGTGGGCAAGGCCTTCAACGCCAACATAGAGCTGGCCGATGCCCAAGACGCATCACTGTGCATCAGCGTCGATCTAAGCTATGGCGACTCGCGTGTCAGTGGCACTTCCTATACCCTCAAGGGCAATACGCTACGCGTGCGCAACAACAAGGCCATAGACGAACCCATCCTGAACCTGCTGGTGACCGCCGACTGCACCAACCCAACAAGCCGCAAATACACTTTGTTTGCTGAGGCGCCCATGGCTTTTGCCCCTGAGGTGCAGGAAGACGAGACGGAGGCCAGCGCCCCGCCCGCGCAAGCGCCGCGCAAGCGCCAAGACACCGACAATTTTTTTGGCGTTTCCGGTGGCCCCACGCTGGGCTCAGAGTCAATTCCGACCATTCCCAGCAGCAAGCCAGCCAGACGCAAAGCGCGAGCGCCCGCACGCCCAGCCGCCAAGCCGAGCTTGGGCCATTACGGCAGCACCCGCGTTGGCAGCGATTCTGCAATACCGCTGACCAGCACTGACTCTGCAGCGCCCGCGTCCGTAGCAGAAACCCAGCCTAGGTTAGAACTCAGTAATTTTGACTGGACGCAAGAGGATCCAGGCCTGCGCACTTCGCCTGAATTACTCAGTTTGAGCACCAACACCGATCCGGCGGCGCGCGAGCTTGCCCGTGCGCGTTGGGCCGCACTCAGTGCACAAATCGACGGTTTGGCCAGCGACGCCAGCTTGCGCGCCACACAGCAAGATTTCTTGGGCCTCACCCAACAAATCCAAGCCCGTGATCGAGAAATCGCGGCACTGCGCGCGCAATTAGCCGCACAAGAAAACGCGGGCCTCCCATGGCGCAAGCTATTGCCTTGGTTGTTAGGCCTTTTGCTACTCAGTGCTTTAGCCTTGCTGGTGCAGCGCTGGCGCAAAGCGCTTGCGCGCGCCGCGCGCAAGCAAGAGCGGCAAAAAGAGGTTTGGTGGCAGCATGAAGAAAGCTACCGCCACCATGACCATGAGTCCAACCCGGCGCCACTCACAACACCTGCTGATGGCGCGCCACACGCTACGCGCTTCACTGAGCAAATGCCTGTGCCCGAAGTGCAAGACTTGGACAAGGCCAGCGCATCCAAAGAGTTCCCCGAGTTTTTTGTCAGCGGCCTAGACGAAGCGGCTCTTTTTGTCGGCGCCAACCAGTCGCGGCAAGCGACCGAGGTCTTGCTCGACACCCAGCAACAAGTAGATTTTTTCTTGGCTTTGGGTCAGTACGACAAAGCCATCGACATTCTCAAGAATCACATCAACGAAAACGATGAAACCAGCCCACTGGTTTACCTCGATTTGCTCAGCGTTTACCACAGTGCGGGGCGTGCCGCCGCGTTTGAAGAGCTGCGCCTGACTTTCAACCAACGCTTCAACGCCAATGTGCCCGACTTTGCGAACTACCGCTTGAATAGCCGTGGCTTAGAGAGTTATGGCAATGTCATCGCCCGCATTCAAAGGCACTGGAATACGCCCAAAGTCATCAACCTGATCGAAGAGTCGGTGTTCCGTCGCCCCGGCGAGCGCAATGAAGAGGCTTTCGAACCCTTGGCCTATCGCGAGTTGCTGCTGCTCTACGGCATTGCCACCGAAACCACTGAGACTGAGGGCAATCTCTATCGCCTGAAATCGCAAGCCACTAGCGACCGCAACGCTTTCGATTCAACCGATCCAAATCCGGACTTTCTGCTAGAGGATGAAGAAGGCAACACGGCGCTCAGCCCCTTGAGTGCGCATGAAGCGGCTGTACCCAGCGACTTTGCCGCCACGCAAGCACCTGAAAACGCCGTGGTGGACTTAGATCTAGATGCGTTACCCAGCACCGCGCCACTCGCACTCGACCTGGATTTGGGCGCTGACAACGACCACGGCCTCGATTTTGATTTGTCGCAGTCAGCACCGTTGCAAGGCATGAGCGTGACGCATGGCGATTTAGACTTCAGTCTGGATGAAGACTTTTCAGCACCAACACCCAATAACATCACGCGCGGGCACCAAGCCCAAAAACGCTGAAACGCTGAACGCGAAGCAAACACCCAGCGCGACAACGGACACTAGGCACACAGCCCGTGTCCGTTTTTTTGCGCCCAGCTGGGATCTGCGGTCAGCGCACAAAGCAGCCATAAAATACAGGCATAACAAGGAATCTTATGAGCACGACCATCACCCTGACCCGCCCTGACGATTGGCATTTGCATGTGCGCGATGGCGCCGCGCTGGAAGCCGTGATCGGCCACACTGCAGCGCAGTTTGCACGCGCGGTCATCATGCCCAACCTCAAGCAGCCCGTTAGCACCACAGCGCAAGCGCTGGCTTACAAAGCGCGCATCTTGGCAGCGCTGCCGCAAGGCTCGAATTTCGAGCCTTTGATGACGCTGTATTTGACCGACAACACCAAGCCGGAAGAAATCGCCCAAGCGCGGGCGGCTGGCATTGTCGCGGCCAAGCTCTACCCCGCAGGCGCCACGACCAATAGCGAAGCGGGGGTCACCGCTATCCAAAACATTTACCCCGTCTTGGCCGCCATGCAAACCCACGGCATGCCTTTGTTGGTGCACGGCGAAGTCACCGACAGTGCGATCGATGTCTTCGACCGCGAAGCGGTGTTTATCGACACCATCATGCAGCCTGTGCGCCGCGACTTTCCTGAGCTCAAAGTCGTGTTTGAGCACATCACCACGCGCGAGGCCGCGCAGTATGTCACCGCTGGCGGCCAGCATTTGGCGGCCACTATCACTGCGCACCACTTGCTCTATAACCGCAATGCGCTGTTCACGGGCGGCATCAGGCCGCACTACTATTGCCTGCCGATTTTGAAGCGCGAAGTGCATCGCCAAGCTTTGGTGGCAGCAGCCACCAGCGGCAGCGCCCAATTTTTCTTGGGCACCGACAGTGCGCCCCACGCCACACATTTGAAAGAGCACGCCAGCGGCTGCGCCGGCTGCTACACCGCACACGCAGCGCTGGAGCTGTATGCCGAGGTGTTTGAGGCGGCTGGCGCGCTCGACAAGCTCGAAGGCTTCGCCTCCTTTTATGGCGCTGACTTTTATGGTTTGCCACGCAACCAAGGCCGCATCAGCCTGCATAAAAACAGCTGGCAAGTGCCCGAGCACTACCCCTATGGCGATGCCACCATCAAACCGCTGCGCGCGGGCGAAAGCTTGGCTTGGCAGTACGCGGGCTAGCGCAGACCCTCGCCTCGGCGCTGGGGCTGATCGATGCGCAGGCCGCTTATTTGCAGCATTTGCAACCGCAGTTGCAACAGGCACTTGGCTGCGATGCGCCCACCGCGCACCAAAGACTGAACCAAATCGGTGCGCAAACGCGTTTTGTGCCCGACGCCTGCTTGCCCGCAGGCATGGCCTACGAGGTATTTATTTACACCGAGCAGCGCATCCCCACGCGGGATAATCTGCATGATTTTTTTGGCGGCTTGATGTGGCTGCATTTGCCCCGCACCAAAACGCGGATGAACCAAGTGCAGTTCCAAGAAATCGAACGCGACGGCTCACAAGCCAAGCGCAGTGCGCTGCGCAATGCCGTCACCTTGCTCGACGAGAGTGGTTTGCTGCTGCATGCGCCCGAGCCGATTTGGCAAGCGCTTTGCGCACGGCAATGGCAGCGGGCGCTGTATGATTTGCGCCCCTTGTGGCAGCAGTGCCAGATTTTCATCATCGGCCACGGCTTGCTCGAGCAACTGTGCCAGCACCCACACTTGGGGCTGACGGCGCCAGTACTGCGCGTAGATTTAGAAGGCGCTGCGGGCGATTGGGACCGCGCCGCGGCGCAAGCACTCGAGCAGCAGGTGCTGCCCGCCGTGCAGCGCGGCGACAAGCCTTTCACACCACTGCCCATCTTTGGCATTCCGCATTGGCATGCAGACAATGCACAGGCCGACTTTTATGCCAACACCCAAGTCTTTCGCCCTCTGCCGCAAAGCCGTTAAGGTCTGGCAAAGCGACGACTTCACAACTACTAATTTAATAGCTGCTCAGGCAGGTTTTACGGCCTAAAAAACTGATTTTCACCTTAAAAACAAGCAAAATCAGTCTGGCGTCATGGTTTAAGCCGTCACCTCGCTCGCAGCTGAGCGCATCTTATCCATGCCCAGCTTTCTTTGCAGGAAGTTGCTCAAGTCATCCATATACAAATACACCGGCGGAATGACCAGCAAACTGAGCACCGTGGAAGTCACCAGCCCGCCAATGACGGTCCAGGCCATGGGTGAGCGGAAACTTTGATCCGCCGGACTCCAACCCAAAGCAATCGGCAGCATGCCTGCGGCCATGGCAATGGTGGTCATGACGATGGGCATGGCGCGTTTGTGACACGCGTCTAAAAGCGCGTCGCGCACGGTCATGCCGCGCTCATTTTTCGCCACGATGGCGTACTCCACCAAGAGGATAGAGTTCTTCGTCGTCACGCCCATGAGCATCAACAAACCAATCAGCGAAGGCATAGACAGCGAAGAATTAGTGGCCAGCAAAGCGATGAAGGCGCCGCCTATCGCCAGCGGCAGGGCCATCAAAATGGTGATGGGTTGCAGCACATTCTTGAACAGCAAAATCAAAACCAAATAGATGCACAAAATGCCCGCGGCAATGGCCATCATGAAGTCATTGAACAAATCGACCATGACCTCGGCATCGCCCACTTCGCTCAAACTCACGCCCGCTGGTTTGTTTTTAATGCTCGGCAACTCGCGCACCTCAGCGGCCAACTCGGCAATGGATTTGCCACTCAGCTCAACGTTGTAAGAGATGTTGCGCACGCGGTCATAGCGGCCAATTTGCGCCGCGCCGCTGCCCATTTTGATGTCCACCACTTGGCTGAGCAAAATGGGACCATTGGCGCTCGGTATCGTCACTTTAGACAGACTGTCCAAATTCGTGCGGGCGTCTTGGTCAAGCTTGACGACGATGGGTACTTGGCGCGCCGAAGTATTCAGGCGCGGCAGCAAGCTGCTGTAATCGCCCACGGTGGCGATGCGCAAAGTGTTGGCAATGGCTGCGGGGCTGATGCCCAGTTCGGCCGCTTTATCCAGCTTGGGCACCAGCACGACTTCAGGCCGCACCAAAGACGAAGACGAAGAAATATTGCCTATCCCTTGCACCGTGCGCAGGTCTTTTTCAAAGGCTTTGCCAACTGCAGCCAAGCTGGTCGGGTCTTCGCCCAAGAGCATGACATTGTATTTTTCGCCCGAGCCACCCAAGCCCACTTTGACTTTAGCACCCGGGATTTGCAGCATGAGCTGGCGAATTTGGTCTTCGACGACTTGCTTTTTCGGCCTGTCGCCGCGCGGCTTGAGCAAAATCGTCAGTGTCGCTTTGCGTGGATCACCACCGGTATCGGCTGCAAAACTATCGCCGCCGGCCTTGCCGCCGCCCACAGCGGTGTAGACGCTTTGGATGTAGCTGATATTTTTTTGCACCAATTGCCGCGTTTCTTCAGCTATTTGCGTAGTTTCTGCCAGCGTCGAACCGGGCGCCAACTCCAGATAGATTTGCGTTTGGTCGTTGTCATCTGGCGGAATAAAGCCCTTGGGCAGTAGCGGGGTGAGCGCGAGCGACAGCACAAAAAAGGCAATCGCTGCGGCGATGGTGATCAAGCGGTGGTCAACCACCCAATGCACCATGCGCATATAGCGCTTGAGCAGGGGGCCGTTGTGTGCGTCGTGTTTGCTTTCTACATTTTTCAAAATGTAGGCGGCCATCATGGGTGTGAGCATGCGCGCCACGACCAAAGAGGCAAAGACCGCAAACACGGCCGTCAAACTGAACTGCTTGAACATCATGCCGGGTATGCCGGTCATAAAGGCCGTTGGCAAAAACACCGCAATGATGGTGAAGGTCGTGGCGATCACGGCCAGGCCAATTTCGTCAGCCGCTTCTTTCGCCGCTTGAAACGGCGACTTGCCCATGCGCATATGGCGCACGATGTTCTCGACCTCGACGATGGCATCGTCGACCAAAATGCCGATAACTAAAGACAAAGCCAATAGGGTGGGCACATTGAAGGTGTAGCCCATGAGATACAAGCCCAGCATGGCAGGCAAAACCGAGAGCGGCAAAGCCGTGGCCGAGACCAAGGTGGCGCGCCAATCACGCAAGAATATCCAAACGACGATGACCGCCAACAAAGCGCCTTCTAGCAGCAGGCTCATAGATGCATGAAAATCCTCGCGCACGGGCGTGAAGAAATCGAAGGCTCTGACGATTTGCAGATCAGGGTGCGCCAGCTTCATTTCCGACAAGGCTTTTTCTACGCCGTCGCCCACTTCCACATCGCTGGCGTTTTTACTGCGCGAGATTTCTATGCTGACGACTGGTTTGCCATTGAGGAAAGCGGCGCTCTCCAACTCAGCGACGGTGTCGGTCACGGTGGCAATTTGGCCCAGCGTTTGCGCCCCAAAGCGCGTGCTGATCGGCAAATTCGCCAGCTCTTGGGCAGTTTGCGCACCCACCACGGTGCGCAGGGCTTGATCGACGCCGCCGAGTTTGACCCGACCCGCGCCTATCTCTAGCTGCAAGGCGCGCAGTTGCTGGCTCACTTCAGAGGCCGTCAGGCCAAGGGACTGCATGCGCTCGGTATTGAGTTCGATCTGCACTTGGCGCGTGACGCCGCCCACGCGCGCGACGCTGCCCACACCGTTCACCGCCAGCAGTTTGCGGCTTAAAGCATCGTCCACAAACCAAGACAGCTCTTGCTCATCCATGCGCGAAGAGCTGATGGAGTAAGCCGCAATCGGCGCACCGGCGACATTGAGCTTGGTGACCACCGGCTCTTCCATATCGCTGGGCAAATCAGCGCGGATTTGGCCGAGCGCTTGGCGCACTTCATCCAGCGCTTCTTGTGCGCTTTTCTCAAGGCGAAACTCGGCGGTGATGGTGACAAAACCATCGCTGGCCGTGGTGTAGATATGGCGCAGGCCTTGGACCCCAGCAATGCTGTTTTCCATTTTGCGCGCCACTTCGGTTTCCATTTGCGCCGGTTGCGCGCCTGGCAGCGCGGCGCTGACCACGATCATGGGCAACTCTAGATCGGGAAAGAGTTGTACCTTGACTTTTTTGAACGCAAAAAGCCCGCCTATCGTCAAGATAACGAAGAAAACAATCGTAGCTATGGGGTTGTCAATACACCAGCGTGAAACATTCATGGCTGCCGCGCCTTATGGTTGGGGGGCTGCAGCAGGTGCCGCGTTCAACACATTGACGCTGTCGCCGTCGCTGACAAAAGCACCGCCAGTGGCAATCACGCGGTCACTGGCTTGCAGGCCGCTCAGCACCTCCACCATATCGCCTTGGCGGCGACCGATTTGCACCACGGTTTGTTGCACCCGCTTGTCAGCGCCCACCTTCATGGCATAGCTAAAGCCGTCACGCAAAACCAAAGCGCTTTGTGGCACCAGCAGGGCTTGGCCCTCACCAGTATGGATACTGCCGCTGGCATAAAGGCCAGCGCGCGCATAGGGGCTCGGCTCCAGATCCACATAGACCAAAGCCGCGCGGGTTTGCACATCGACCGTGGGTGCAACATTGCGCACCCGCCCCGCCACCTGCTCACCACTGCCCACATCCACCGTCACACGCATGCCATTTTTGATGGCGCTCAAATTATCCGAGCTGACTTCGGCGCGCCACTCTAAGCGGCCGCCTTGGATCAGACGGAACATGGGCGTGCCGGCCGAGACCAAAGAGCCCACCACGACATCGACGCGCGAGATAATGCCGTCCTCGTTGGCGCGCACCACCGCGTTTTGCAAGCGCAATTCACTCGCCAAGCGCGCAGCTTTGGTTTGCTCGAGCTTGGCTTTGGCCGTCATTTCCTGGGTGTAGTACTGGCTGCTCATTTGCGCACCCATAAAGCCGTCTTCTTCTAGCTTGCGCGCGCGCACCGCTGCGCGGCTGGCATCGGCATAGGTGGCCTCGGCTTCATGCTCCATGGCCACCAGTTGGCCATGTTCGGCCTTGGCAATCTCGGTGGCAAAGCGCGCCAGCTCTTGGTAGCGGCGCACCTTGTCACCCACTTGCACGCTCACCGCTTCAACCCGTGCGGTCAACTCAGCGCCAACGCTGGCCTCTTGCCATGCGGCGATATTGCCGTTGGCCAAAATGGAGCGCGTCACTTGCGAAGTTTTGGGTTGCACCAAATTGACGGTCAAAGCGGCGCGTTCAGCGCTGCCGCTCGTTTTGACGGTCTCTGGCGCGGCTATCTCAGCGGTTTTTTTGTCTTCTGACTTGCCACAAGCGCTGAGTAGCCCTAAGAGCAAGAACACCGAGAGGGCCGTGGCGCACAGTGGCGCGGGCTTTTGAATAAGGGCTAACACGGCGATCTGTCCTTCTAGGCGAGCATGCGCTCAGCTTCAGATTTTTAAGGGGTTATTACTTATATTTTTGTAGCTGCTCAGGCAGTTTTCGCGAGGATTTTTCGCAAAAACCACCTTAGTAATTACATCAAAAATAGGAGTACTTCAGAGCAAACTGAGCCAGGCCCTAGGCCCTGCAGCGCAGGTTTAACGCGCTGGCAAATAACGCATCGGGTCTACTGGTGTGCTGGATTTGCGGATCTCGAAGTGCAGCTTGACGCGATCGGCTTCGCTTTGGCCCATCTCAGCGATGCGCTGGCCGCGCTTCACACTTTGTCCATCTTTCACCAGCAAGGTTTGGTTGTGGGCGTAAGCCGTCACAAAAGTGGCGTTGTGCTTGAGGATGACCAAATTGCCATAACCGCGCAAAGCACTGCCGGAGTAAACCACGGTGCCATCGGCGGCAGCCGTTACCGCATCACCCGCTTTGCCAGCAATGTCTATGCCTTTGTTGTTGGCAGCGTCAAAGCCTTGGGCAATCGGGCCAGACGCCGGCCAGCCCCAAGTGATAGCGCTGTCATCAGCCGTCGGCGGCAGGGGTGATGCGCTGCTGCCCACAGGTGGCACGGGCTGGGTGGTGGCAACGCCATAGCCCGCAGGCGGCGTGACACGCAGCACATCGCCGATTTCAATGATGTAGGGGTCTTGCAAGCCATTCCAGCGCGCAACTTCACTCAAAGTGCGGCCATAATTTTTGGCAATGCGGAATACATTGTCACCCGCCACCACAGTGTAGTAGCCGGGTTTTCCAGCATTTTCTTGGCCCTTGAGCGGGCGCGTAGGCACCGGCACAGAAGTGCTGCCCACATTGGCGCTGGCGCGGCTGCGGTCTTCAATCGGTGCGCGTGTGAGGGAGCGGCTAGAACAAGCGCTCAAAACCACCACTGCCATGGCCAACAGGCCCGTTTGAACCAATACGCGTTTCATTTTCATCATGCCGTCTTCCTTTATAGGTTTCAACCCTAGCGCTTAGCGCACTCCGGATTTTAACGGCACAAAATGTACCGCATCGAGTATCTGTTGGCGCACTTGGCCGCCCGCGTCTTTGTCCACCATGACGAGGGCTTGCCTGCCTTGGCTTTGCTCAATCGGCGCAATGATTCGCCCACCGGGAGCCAGCTGCTCTAGCCAAGCCGGTGGCAGCGCCGCCCCGCCCGCTGCGGCAATGATGCCATGGTAAGGGCCGCCCTGCGGGTAGCCCAACATGCCATCAGCCAGTAAGAGATGGATGCCATCAATAGCCGCACCACTCTCGCCCAGCGCGAGCAAATTGGCGTGGGCTTTGGTGTGCAGGCCGCCGATGCGTTCAATCGAATACACCTTGGCGAATAATTGCCGCAAAACCGCCACTTGGTAGCCGCAACCCGTGCCTATCTCCAGCACCTTGGCATTCGGAGGCAAATCGGCTTGTTGCAAAAGCTGCAACATGCGGGCGACGATTTGCGGCTTCGAGATGGTTTGCTCAAAGCCTATCGACAAGCTGGTGTCATCATAGGCTTGCCCCACCAGTGCGCTGTCGACAAAGCGGTGCCGCTCGACCGCAAACATAGCGGCCAAAACCGCTGGGTGGGTGATGCCATGCAATTGCGACAAGCGCTGCACCATGCGCTGGCGCGCCGCCGCATGGCCGCGCAAACCGTCGTGCACCTGCGCCAATGGTGGTGCTTTGCCCAAGACGGGCTTGTTCAACAAGCGCAAGCTGCTGGGCTGCGGGTTGCTGCTGGGCAAGCGTGCCGGAAAAGTCGGCTTATTGCTACCGGCTTTAGAGCTGCTGTGCATGGGCTGAACCATTTTTCGCCAGGGCTTGCAAACGCTCGTGCCACACGGCCACGCTGGCGTGGTCGGTCAAATCGATGTTCAAGGGGCTGATGCTGATGTGGCCGGCGTTCGTGGCGTGAAAGTCAGTGCCCGGACTGGCATCAAGCGCGGCACCGGCTGGGCCTATCCAATACATGGTTTCGCCATGCGGATTGACCTGCACCACCGCGGGCAGCGCAGCGTGGCGGCGGCCTAAACGGGTGATTTGCGCGGGCTTGATGTCCTGCAGAGGCAGATTCGGGATGTTCACATTCAAGAGCCAAACGCCCGGTGTTTGCGCCCAAGTCTGCACAATTTCAGCGGCTTTTTGCGCGGCCGCTTCGAGGTGCGTCCAGCCGCGCGAGACTTGCGAGAACGCCATGGCGCGGATGCCAAACAAATAGCCTTCCATGGCCGCGCCCACCGTGCCCGAATACAGCGTGTCATCGCCCATATTCGCACCGTTGTTGATGCCCGAGACGATCAAATCGGGGCGGTAATCCAAAATCTGCGTCGACAAGGCAATGTGCATACAGTCGGCTGGCGTGCCAGTGACATAGCGCACGCCGGGACGCTCTTCGCGTATATAAATAGGCGTGTGCACAGACAAGGCATTGGACTTGGCGCTGTTGTTGTGCTCGGGCGCGATCACCTCGACTTGGGCGAATTTAGACAACTCGGCGTGCAAGGCTTGAATGCCCGGCGCGTCAAAGCCATCGTCATTGGATAAAAGAATACGCATAAATAAAGGGCTAAGCCGTCCGTGCGCTTAAAGCGCGGCCTTGAATTGATCCGCTTGTGCGCGGTGCGGGCAGGGTTTGCTGGTGCAGCGGGCATAAATGCTCAAAGCGTGCTCGGCAATTTCAAAGCCTTTTTTCTTCGCCACCGCGTGCTGGCGGCGCTCAATTTCGGGGTCGTAGAACTCTTCCACATGGCCGCAGTCCAGGCACACCAAATGGTCGTGGTGGTCGCCCGCGTTCAACTCGTAGACCGCGCGGCCACCCTCAAAGTTGCTGCGCAGCAAAATACCCGCCTGCTCGAACTGCATCAAGACGCGGTAAACCGTGGCCAAGCCTATGTCGCTGCGTTCGTTGAGCAAAATGCGGAACACATCTTCGGCCGACATATGCCGTTGGGGGCTGTTTTGAAAGATGTCCAGCATTTTCAGGCGCGGTACCGTCGCTTTCAAGCCCGTGTTTTTCAGATTGTCGATATTATCCATAAACACGCCAATGAGAATTAAACAGAGTATTGGCCACTCGCCGTGGCCGCTTGCCGCCGCCACTGATGCCCGAGTAAACCCAGCGAAGAGCGACCCGAGAAGCTTGTCGAAATCGCTACAATGTCTTGCATCATACTATGCAAGCGCAGCCCGCGTTTGGTTGGTAGCAAGCCTAACCCGCTCGAATCATGAAGGTAAACGGAGCCATGAAATTTATCCCCACGCGCCTAGCCTTAGTCTTGGCACTGGCCGCTTTGGCAAGCGCTTGCAGCAGCTTCGACCAAGCCTCGAATCGCGTTGCCGCCATCGTCACGCCTTACCAAGTCGAAGTGGTGCAAGGCAACTTCATCAGCGCCGAACAGGCGCGCGCCTTGCAAAAAGGCATGACCCGCACGCAGGTGCGCGACATCTTGGGCTCGCCCCTCTTAGCCAGCATGTTCCACGCTGACCGCTGGGACTATGTATTCACCATCCGCCGCAAAGGCGTGGATCTGCCACCCAAGCGCTTAGCCGTATTTTTTAAAGACGGCGTGTTTGTACGCAGCGAGGGCGATGAAATGCCCTCAGAAACCGAATTCGTTAAAACCATAGACAGCACGCGCAAGCTGGGCAAAGTGCCGCCCTTGAGCGCCAGCGCAGAGCAACTGGCCAAAGTGGCGCGTCCCGCAGACACCACCGACGCTGCCCCGCCACCGCCGCCCTTGCCCCGCAACAAAACTTACCCGCCACTAGAGCCTTGATGGAATTGAGCATGAAACACCGCATAGCCATTGCTGGCGCGACTGGGCGCATGGGTCGCACGCTGATAGAGACCGTGCAAGCGGCTGAAGATTGCGTCTTAGCCGGTGCGCTAGACATTGCCGCCGCGCCCAGCATAGGCCACGACGCCAGCGCTTTTATGGGCCGCAACAGCGGCGTCTTGGTCGCGTCTGACCTGAAAACGGGCCTGCAAAACGCCCAGTGCTTGATCGACTTCACCCGTCCTGAAGGCACGCTGGCGCATTTGCGCATCTGCCGCGACTTGGGCGTGCAAGCCGTGATCGGCACCACGGGTTTTAGCGACGCACAAAAAGAAGAAATTGCGGCGGCCGCCAAAGACATCGCCATCGTCATGGCCCCCAATATGAGCGTGGGCGTGAATGTCACGCTCAAACTGCTGGAGATGGCCGCGCGCGCGCTGTCGGTCGGCTACGACATCGAGATCATTGAAGCCCACCACCGCCACAAGGTCGATGCCCCTTCCGGCACGGCGCTCAAAATGGGCGAAGTCATTGCCCAAAGTCTAGGGCGCGACCTCAAAACCGACGGCGTCTTTGCCCGCGTGGGCGACACGGGTGCGCGCCAGCCCAACGAGATTGGCTTTGCGACCGTGCGCGGTGGCGACATTGTGGGCGACCACACGGTCATGTTTGCCGGTATTGGTGAGCGCATCGAAATCTCGCACAAAGCCTCGACGCGCGAACACTTTGCCCAAGGCAGCCTGCAAGCTGTGCGTTTTTTGCGCACACAAAAAACCGGCCTCTACGATATGTTTGATGTGCTCAATCTGCGTTAACTTTTGAACGGATACACCGTGGGACTACTCACCTTCCTCTCTGAAAGCGACAATGTCGGCCGCTTCGTCGCCCTGCTTTTACTCGCCATGTCAGTGGCCAGTTGGGTCGTTATTTTTTGGAAGGCCTGGTTCTTAAGTCGCGCCAGCAAAGACGCGCGCTTGGCCATACCCGCTTTTTGGCAATCGGCCAGCATCGAGCAAGCGCAGGCGCGCATCGCCAACATCGAGCGCGAGGAATTGGTTGGCCACTTGGTCGCCGCCACGGGCCACCAGCCCACCGGCTCGCTCGCCAATGTGGGCGACAAAGCCCAGCAGCTCACCCGCGTGCTGCGCGACGCGCTGCACCTGGTCTTAGCCAAACTGCATTTTGGCCAAACGCTGTTGGCCACGGTGGGCGCCATTTCACCCTTTGTGGGTTTATTTGGCACGGTTTGGGGCATTTACCACGCGCTGGTTGCCATCGCCGGTTCGGGCCAAATCAGCATAGACAAAATCGCAGGCCCGGTGGGCGAGGCGCTGATCATGACCGCCGCCGGTTTGGCGGTTGCCATTCCAGCGGTTTTGGCATTCAATGTCTTTGGCCGCATCATCAACCGCATGGAGGGTGATTTAGAAGGATTTGCCCGCGACTTGCGCGAACTGCTGGTGAACCACAGCGTGCCGCAGCAGAACAAATAAACGCTAAGAAGCGCTTTATAACTACTCTTTTGATAGCTGCTCAGGCAGGTTTCATAGCACTTAGAAGCATTATTTACTTATAAAAGCACCCATTTATGGCTTTTGGCACACTCGAGCGCAGCAAAACCACGCAGCCCATGAGCGACATCAATGTCACGCCTTTGGTGGATGTGATGCTCGTGCTCTTGGTGATTTTTATCATCACCGCGCCGCTGATGGTCAGCAGCATCAAGCTCGATTTGCCCAAAACCGACGCCGCCGAGCAAAGCGATGAACCCAGCTTTGTCAGCATCAGCATCGACAAAAGCCAAGCGATTTTTTATAACGACCAGCCCACCAGCTTGAGCGCGCTGGCAGAGAAGTTAGAAAAACGCGCCCGCGACAAACCCGACACCGAAGTGCAGCTGCACGCCGATACCAATGTACCCTATGGCAAAGTGGTCGAAGTCATGGGGCTGGCGCAAAAAAGCGGCCTGAAGCGCATCGGCTTTGTGGCTGACCCCGATGCCGCAGCGCCGATAGCCAACACGCAAACCGAAGCCGCTCCTGCCGCGCCAGTAGCCCAGCCTTAAGGCTTGAGCTTTAAAAAGTGCTCGCGGTAATAGGCCAGCTCTTCAATGGACTCGTTCACATCGGCCAGCGCCGTATGCGCTTGTTTCTTCTTAAAGCCGTTGTGCAACTCAGGCCGCCAGCGTTTGGCCAGCTCTTTGAGCGTACTCACATCAAGATTGCGGTAGTGAAAATACTTCTCTAGCTTGGGCATATAGCGCTGCAAAAAGCGCCGATCTTGGCCGATGGTGTTGCCGCACATGGGCGAGGTCGAGCGCGGCACATATTTCTTAATAAAAGCTAGTAGCTCTTCTTCCGCCTTGGGCGTGCTCAGCTTAGACGCCCGCACCTTGGCGGTTAAACCGCTGTGGCCGTGGGTCGAGCGATTCCACTTGTCCATCTTGGCCAAATGCGCGTCGGTTTGGCGTATGACCAGCACTGGCCCTTCCACCCGTATCGACAAATCGGGGCTGGTGATGACGATCGCTACCTCTAGCAGGCGGTTGATTTTGGGGTCGAGTCCGCTCATCTCACAATCGAGCCAGACCAAGTTTTGGTCCGATTTGGACAGATGAACAGCTTCTGGGACAGGCGTAATGGGCGTCATGATGCAGCTTTGTGCAGAATAAAAGTGTGCCGCTAGTTTAACGACAATACAATGATCCAATGTCTGAATCCTTCACCCTCGTTTTTGCCATTTTTTTGCTCGCCGGTTTAGTCCTGCGCCTGTGGCTCACCACGCGCCATATGCGCCACATTGCCCAGCACTACGGCGCGGTGCCACCGGCCTTTGCGCAAACCATAGCTTTGGCCGCGCACCAAAAGGCGGGGCAATACAGCATCAGCAATTTGCGTTTGGGTTTGCTCGAACTCTTTTTGGGCAGCGCCCTGCTGCTGGGCTGGACTTTGTTTGGCGGCCTGCAATGGCTCAACACCACGCTGCTGCAATGGCTGGCGCCCGGTCTGTGGCAACAAATGGCTTTGGTCGTGGCTTTTGTCGCCATCAGCAGCCTGCTGGACTTGCCGCTGTCGCTGTATAAAACCTTTGTGCTGGAGCAAAAATTTGGCTTCAACAAAACCACTTTTGCGCTTTGGCTAGCCGACAGCGTCAAGGGCTTGCTGCTCGGCGCCCTCTTGGGTCTGCCACTGCTGGCGCTGCTTTTGTGGCTGATGGCGCAGGCGGGCCAATGGTGGTGGCTATACGCTTGGGGCGCCCTGCTCGCCTTTCAGCTCATCATGATGGTGATAGCGCCGCTGTGGATCGCGCCTTTGTTTAACAAATTCCAGCCTTTAGAAGACGAGTCTTTGAAGCAACGCGCGCTGGCGCTGATGCAACAAGCGGGCTTGCGCGCGCAAGGCTTTTTCATCATGGACGGCAGCCGCCGCAGCGCCCACTCCAACGCCTACTTCACCGGCATAGGCCGCGCCAAGCGCGTGGTTTTTTACGACACCTTATTGGCCAAGCTCAATCCGGGCGAAGTCGATGCGGTGCTGGCGCATGAGCTCGGGCACTTCAAGCACGGCCACATCCGCAAGCGCATCATCATCTTGTTTGTGCTGAGTTTTTTGGGACTGGCTTTGCTCGGCTGGCTCAGCCAACAGACCTGGTTTTACGATGGTTTGGGCGTGCAAGCTTTCATCAACGCCGACGGCAGCGTGAGCGTGGGCGAGAACGCGGGCATGGCGCTCTTGCTGTTTAGCTTGGCCTTGCCCGTGTTCTTATTCTTCATCAGCCCCGTTTTTGCCTATTTCTCGCGCCGCGATGAGTTTGAGGCCGACCGCTACGCCGTCAGCGTGACGCAGGCGCAAGACTTGGGCGCAGCGCTGCTGAAACTGTATAACGACAACGCCGCCACGCTCACACCAGACCCTTGGTATGTGCGTTTTTATTACTCGCACCCACCTGCCCTGCAGCGCTTTGCCGCTATGGGCTACGACCCCACATGAGTAACAGCAACACCAACACCGGCGGCAGCAATTGGCGGGCGACTCGCAGCGGCGGCACCATTGCGTCTATCGAAAAAGTGTTTCACTTCGCAGATTTTGCAGGCAGCATGGCTTTTGCCCAGCAAGTGGCTGATTTGGCACAGCGCCAAAATCACCATCCCACACTCTTGGTGCAATGGGGCACTTGCGTGGTGCGCTGGAGCACCCACGATGCGGGCAACACCGTGACACCGCTGGATGTGGAATGCGCCGCGCTGACCGATGCCCTGATGCCAGCAGGCCAAGCATGAGCGCTGCCCAAACCGGTTTGGTGGTTGCCAGCTTTGGCCGCAGCGTCTTGGTAGAAGACGCCGCGGGCGAGCGCACCCTGTGCTCGCCACGCGGCAAAAAAAATCTTGCCCTGGTGGGCGATGCCGTCACTTGGCAGCGCACGGGCGACGAGGGCGTGATCGACAAGATCGAGCCGCGCCGCAATGTTTTGTACCGCCAAGATGAGATCCGCACCAAATCCTTCGCTGCCAATTTAGACCAAATTTTGATTTGGTTGGCGGTCGAGCCCGAGTTCTCGCACGAGCAGATCACGCGCATTTTGATCGCGGCTGAGGCCGAAAAAATCAGCGCCACGATTTGCCTGAACAAAGACGACCTGCCCGCCTTTGCCGAGACTTGGCAAAGGCTGCAAATCTACGCCGATATGGGCTACCCGCTACTGCACACCAGCGTGCAAGAGGGCAGTGATTTGAGCGCCATTCAAGCCTTGCTACAGGGCAAAACCAGCTTTTTGATAGGCCCCAGCGGCAGCGGCAAAAGCAGTTTAATCAATCGCTTGCTGCCCGGCGCGAACATCGTTACCAACATCTTGTCGCACGCGCTCAAGACCGGCAAGCACACCACGACGGCCAGCGCCTTGCATTGGTTAGACGAGAGCAAGCAATCGGCGCTGATCGATTCGCCCGGCTTTCAAGCCTTTGGTCTGCAACACATTGCGCCCGCTGACTTGCCAAAATTGATGCCCGACATTCGCGTAGCGGCAGAGCAGGGTTGCAAGTTTTACAACTGCACGCATTTGCACGAGCCGCAGTGCGCTGTGCGCGCGGCGGTAGCCGCTGGCACTATTGCGGCGCGGCGCTATGCGCTCTACACCAGCTTGTTTGCCGAGCTGAGCGCGCCGCCGAACTACTAAGTACTAAGCGCCCTCTTTAAGCTCGGCCACTCAAGCGTTCAAATAAGCGCTTTTAAAACCCATCCACTTTTCCAAATGCTGGCGCGCGAGTTCGGGCGCGGCCCGCCACATCTCGGGTGCGGTGGCGCGGGCCCACTCTAGCCAAGCGCTGTCGCGCTCTAAATCGGCAAAGCGCAGCAAGGGCGCGCCCGATTGCCGACTACCCATAAACTCGCCGGGGCCGCGAATTTCCAAATCTTTGCGAGCAATCTCAAAGCCGTCGTTGCTGTCTTGCATGGCGGCCAAACGCGCCCGCGCAGTTGCGCTCAAGCGCCCACCCTCGGGCACGCCATACAGCAACACGCAAGCCGATGCCGCCGCGCCGCGCCCCACGCGGCCGCGCAGCTGGTGCAATTGCGAAAGACCAAAACGCTCGGCGTGCTCGATCACCATCAAGCTGGCATTGGGCACATCCACGCCGACCTCGATCACCGTGGTCGAGACCAGCACCTGCACCTTGCCTGCAACAAAATCGGCCATCACCGCTTGCTTGTCAGCCGTGGGCAAGCGCGCATGCAACAAGGCCATGCGCAAATCGGGCAGCGCCGTTTGCAGCGCTTCAAAGCGGGCGGTGGCATTGCTCAGGTCTAGTGTTTCGCTCTCTTCAATCAAGGGGCAGACCCAATAGGCTTGGGTGCCCGCGCTGATTTTTTTGCCCAAGCGCTCCACCAGCTCGTCATAGCGCGCCAGCGGCAGCGTTTTGGTGACGATGGGCGTGCGCCCCGGTGGCAGCTCATCGATGGTGCTGACATCAAGGTCAGCGAAATAACTCATCGCCAAAGTGCGCGGTATGGGCGTAGCGCTCATCATGAGCAAATGCGCTTGCAGCGCGCCTGGCAATTTGCTGCGCAGCGCCAAGCGTTGCTCCACACCAAAGCGGTGCTGCTCATCGATCACCACCAGCCCGAGTTTGGCAAACTGCACTTTGTCTTGCAGCAGCGCGTGCGTGCCAACGATCAAAGCCGCGCTGCCATCGGCAATGGCGGCTTCGTTTTGCGTGCGCGCTTTCTTTTTTTGGCTACCCGTGAGCCAAGCAATTTGGCGCCCTTGGGCTTGCAAGACGGGTGCCAGCCACAAGGCGAGCTTGCGGAAATGCTGCTCCGCCAAAATCTCGGTCGGCGCCAGCAACACACACTGCGCACCCGAGTCGATGGCCTGCGCCGCCGCCAAAGCCGCGACCACGGTTTTGCCCGAGCCGACATCGCCCTGCAACAAACGGTGCATGGGCACGGCTTGCGCCATATCGGCGCTGATTTCAGCCACCACGCGCTCTTGCGCTGCCGTGAGCGCAAAGGGCAGCACTTGCTGCAAGCCTAGACTGACTGCGCCTTGGCGCTCGCCCAAAACCAGCGCCGCGGCGCGATTGCGCTCTTGCTTGGCTTGAAACTGCGCCAGCTGTTGCGCCAACAATTCTTCGGCTATCAAGCGCTGCCAAGCGGGGTGGGTTTTGTCCTCTAACTCGTGCAAGGGCGTTTGCGGGCTGGGCGTGTGCAAAAACGCCAGCGCTTGTGGCAAGGGCCACAAGGGGCTGGGCAAACGCTGCTGCGCTTGGATCGGCACGGTTTCTTGCAGCAAGCCCTGGGCTTTGCAGCGCAGCAAGCTGCTGCTAACAGCTTTGCGCAAATAGCTTTGCGGCAAATGCGCGCTGCTGGGGTACACGGGAGTGAGCGCTTGCGGCAGACCGCTGCCCTCGCTCATGCCTTTGCAACTGGGGTGCAGCATATAGCGCTCAAAGCGGCCGCCCTGCATGGTGCCGCGCACGCGCAATTTTGCGCCTAAGCCCCAAGCTTTTTGTTGCGTGGGATAGAAATTAAAGAAGCGCAGTTGGCAACTCGCCGTCGCGTCTTCAATGACGAGAATCAATTGGCGGCGGCCCCGAAAGATGACCTCGCTGTGCGTCACCACACCCGCGATTTGCACCTCGTCGCCGCTCTCGGCTTGGTCTATGGGCGTGATGCGGGTTTCGTCTTCGTAGCGCAGCGGCAGGTGCAGCGCAAAGTCCAAGTCCTCGCGCAGCCCCAGCTTTTGCAAAGCCTTTTGCGCCGCTGAGGGCGCGCGGGCAGCAGTCGGAGCGGGAGCACTGGCCATGGTGTCGTGGTCTTAGTCGCTAGCTTTACTACTGATTCAATAGCTGCTCAGGCAGGTTTGACGGCTTAAAAAGGCTATTTTTCACTGATTTTTGCTGTTTTTTGCTGATCAAAAGCCCTTAGCGAAGCTTACTGCGCGATTTCTCGCCCCAACTCAATTTGGTGCTCAAAGTAATGCTGAAAACTGTAGACGATGCTCGCCATCAACACCGTCGTGCCGATCAAGAGCGAAGCGACGATGACAAGAATAGTGCCCCAATGCGTACGGCCTGCAGCCGCGTCGCTCGGGTAGCCCATATAGGCATTCCATTTTTCTTGGCTCATCAGCGCATAAACGATTGCGGTCAAGGCGCAAATCGAAATCGTAAAGCCCAATAAAGGAATCAGCACCCAGCTCAGCTGGTCGTCTTGGCCAAACTGGCGCACGCGCTCTAGGCCATAAAAGCCCAATGCCGTGGGTATGGGCAAAAGCCAGCCTAAAACATCGCCCCAACCCCTGAGGTAGAAACGGTGCAGACCAAACATGCCGCCAAAGAAGGCCAGAAAAGCCGTGGTTGTTTTAGATTTCATCAGTCTTTCATTTTCGCTCTAGTGGCATCAACGCTTTTTCGTTTTGCTCTCGCTCATCGCCAGAGCTTTGCTTTTGCTACTTTTGCTCGTGGCGCTGTTTTTAGCAGTGGTACTGCTTTTGCTATCCGCTTTGCTTTTGGACTTTGCTACTTTACTAGGCGCTTTCTCGCCGGCAGTCTTTTTCTCTGCTTTGCTGCTGCTCTTAGCGGCTTTGCTGCTTTTTCCGCTTTGTTTGGCTTGCGCTACTTCGGTGCGCTCGTTCGAATCTGCTTGCTCGCAGCGGCGTTTTTTGCCTTTGCCCGTGCATTTGGGCCTGCTTTCAACAGCCGCATGGCGCGCGCTCGGCGCTTGCGGTTGCTCGCCATAGCGGGTCGAGACCATCACCGCCAGCATTTGGCCTTTGCTCAATTTTTTATTCGGGCGCGTGTGATTCCACTGCGCCAGCTGCGCAGCGCTCACGCCATAACGCCGCGCCAGACTGGCCACAGTCTCGCCCTTACCCGCGCGTATGTAGGCACGCTGCACCGTGACTTCGGGTGCCAAGCTGATTTGGGCGTTGTCGGCGACTTTTTCACTGATGTCGGCCTCGGCTTTTTCTGGGGTGCGGTCCACCAACAAAGTCGAGCCGCCGCGGATCAACATGCCCTTAGGAATGTGGTTGATCTCGCGCAGCTTAGCCTCGCTCATGCCTGTGCGTTTGGCCGCTTCAGACAAACGCATGGTGCCGGGCGCCACCCAAGCGGTGTAGCTCGCCAGTCGGCCATCAAACTGCTGCATATTGCGCGTGAAGATGTCGGCATTTTCCCAGGGCAGCAAAATCTCGCGGGCACCACTGGCAATGATCATGGACTGTTTGGCCGCGGGATTGAGCGCCCTGAAATCAGCCACATCAATCTCGGCCAAACGCGCCGCCAGATTCACATCGATGTCGCGGTCGAGCGCTACGGCTTTGAAGTAAGGGTGGTTTTCAATATTCGGCAGCTGCGCGCCAAAGCGCTCAGGGTCGGCAACGATATTTTTCACCGCTTGCAGCTTGGGCACATAGTTGCGCGTTTCGGCTGGCATATTCAAATCGGTGTAGGCCAAGGGCAGACCGGCATTCATGTTTTTCTTTTGGGCGCGCATCACGCTGCCCTCGCCCCAGTTATAAGCGGCCAGCGCCAAATGCCAGTCGCCAAACATGCCATGGAGCTTTTGCAAATAGTCGAGGGCCGCGCGCGTTGAAGCTTGGACATCGCGGCGGTCATCGCGGAAAGTGGTTTGTTTGAGCGAGAAGTACTTCCCCGTCGCAGGCATGAACTGCCATATGCCAGAGGCCTTGGCGCTGGAGTAAGCCTGCGGGTTAAACGCGCTCTCGATAAAGGGCAGCAGCGCCAACTCGGTCGGCATTTTGCGGCGCTCCAGCTCTTCGACGATGTGGTAGAGGTATTTGCGCGATCGCTCTGTCATGCGGCCAATGTATTCGGGCCGCGTCGAATACCAATTTTCTTGGCTAGCCACATAGCTGTCTTGCAAATCGGGCATGGCAAAGCCACGGCGTATGCGTGCCCACAGGTCTTTGTCGGCTTGCTTTTGCGCGGTCGTGCCTTGGTTCAAGGGTGGTGCCACATCGACCACACTGTTGCCGGGCTTGAGCAGGGGCAACTCTCTGAGCGCATGACCCAAAGGATCGTTCGCGTCTGGCGCGGGTGCGCCCGCATAGTTGTTATTGAAAGGCAGGCTTTGCGCTTGTGCGGCGCCACAAAAAATCAGCAGCAACAAGCTGCGCGAGAAGAAAGAAGAAAGTGTTTGCATCGGGTTTGCTGTTGTCAGCATAAGGGGCCTACTCCAAAACGCGGGCGGCAGCGCCTAGCGGCTGGTGGGCTAGACGAACTGGTTGCGTGCGCGGCGCAGTGCTGTGAAGACAGCCAAGGCGTCGCTCTGATGATCTAGCCCGAAGTGTACCGCCATTGCCGCCGCAAAATCTGCTTCGTACACCCGTAAAAATGGGTTAATGCGTCGCTCGGTTTGTAAAGTGCTGGGCAGCGTGGGCAGGCCGCGCTCGCGCAAATCCATGCAGCGGGCTTGGTACTGCAGCAAATCGGCGTTATCAGGCTCCAGACTCAAGGCAAAGCGCAGATTCGTCAGGGTGTATTCGTGGGTGCAGCAAACCAAGCAGTCAGCCGGCAAGCGATTGATCAGCCCCAAGCTGTGCAGCATTTGCGCGGGCGTGCCCTCAAACAAACGGCCACAACCGGCTGAAAACAAGGTATCGCCACAAAACAGTACGGGCAGCGCGCCCGTGGCCAAAGGCACGCTGGGGCAGTAATACAGCAAATGATTGAGCGTGTGCCCCGGCGCGGCTATCACCTGCCAAGTCAAACCCAGCGCTTGCAGCACGGGTGCAGGCACTTGGGTGCTGGCTTTAGCCCTTATGGCGGGGTGCTCGGGCGCATAAATGGGCGGCTGAAATTGCGCCGCCAAGGCTGGCAAACCATCGATGTGGTCATGGTGCTGGTGGGTGATGAAGATGCATTCCAGGGCTAGGCCCTGCATAGCCGCTTGTACAGCTTCTGCCGCGCCTGGGTCCACCACCAAAGCGCGCCCCCCAGCCCGCAAAAGCCAGATATAGTTATCGCTCAACACGGGCAAAGCTATCAGTTCCATGCAAGCCACCAACCTTAGACTGAAAACAGCATTATGACCAAAGCGGCGCCAACTCTAGCAGCGGCCGGGCATTGGTCTGCCAGCACGGCGGGTGCTTACATTTTGGAGTGGGAGCGCGCGCAATACGATGCCGCCGTAGCGGGCGTATTTGGCTACTACGCCATGCAAATCGGCGGCTTGGGCCTGGCCACTTTGGCCGAGAGCCGCATCCAACAGCGCTGGCTGACGTTGGTAGGCGATCAAGCCACAGACAGCCATCAGCCCCATTTGCGGGTCGATGCCGAGCAACTGCCACTGGCGCAGGGCAGCATGGACTTGATCACCCTGCCGCACACACTGGAGCTGTCGCGCCAGCCGCACGCGACGCTGCGCGATGCCGCGCGCGCATTAGTGCCAGGTGGCACTTTGCTCATCAGCGGCTTTCACACACCCAGCTTGTGGTTCAACCCCTTGGCACGCAAACGCGCGGCGCACTTGCAACTGCCCGCGCCCAAACAGCTGATTGCGCACCAGCGCTTGCTCGACTGGCTGGGCTTAGTGGGTTTGAGCGTGGAGGCCATACACTATGGCGCTTACCGCCCTTTGGGCTGTCAAGGTGGCGATTTTTCGCGCTGGGCAGTGATGGAGCGCTGGGGCCAAGCTTGTTGGCCTTTTTTTGGCGCGGCGTATTTTTTGCAAGCGCGCAAGCAAGTGCTGGGCGCGCGCTACTTGCACCCCCAATGGCAAAACGCCCAACTGAGCGCCAACACCGTCCCTGGCGCGCTCAATCGCCCGCAGCAAAACCAACCCAAAGTCGCACCCGAGAACACCGCCCTTTAAGCCATGAGCCATCCTTTAAACATACAAGCCGACGACTTCACCTTGTTTGGCCTTGCGCCCCGCTTTCGCCAAGAGCGCAGCGCCATCGACGCGGCTTGGAAGCAATTGCAAGCGCAAGCCCACCCCGACAAATTTGCCAGCCAAGGCGCGAGCGCACAGCGCTTGGCCATGCAGTGGAGCGTGCGCATCAACGAGGCCTATCAGCGCTTAAAAAACCCGATCCAGCGCGCCGCCTATTTGTGCGCCTTGCAGGGGCAAGCCATCAACGCCCACAGCAACACCGCCATGCCGGGCGATTTTTTGATGCAGCAAATGGAATGGCGCGAAGCGCTGGAAGACGCGCGCGGCCCGCAAGCACTAGAGGCCCTGCTGGACGAAGCCGCCCACTGGCAAAAAATCGCCTTGGCCCGTTGCGCCACTTTGCTCGATGAAGCGCACGACTACGCAGCAGCCGCGCAAACCGTGCGGCAACTGCTGTTTGTCGAGAAATTCATCGCCGATGTTGAGAACGCCTTAGCAAGTTAAAGCTTCTTTTACGCGCCGCCCTAGCCCTACAATTCCAGCCTATATGCATGCAGCCCTCGCCACCCTATTCGTCGTCGCCGCGCCCAGCGGTGCGGGCAAATCCAGCCTGGTCAAAGCCCTGATGGCAGCCGATCCGCAAATCGACCTCTCCATCTCGCACACCACGCGCGCGCCGCGCGGGCAAGAGCAGCAAGGCCGCGAATACCACTTCGCCAGCGACGCCGAATTTGACCAACTGCTGGCCGATGGCGCCCTGCTCGAATGGGCCAATGTGCATGGCAATCGCTACGGCACCACGCGCCAAGGCGTAGAGGAACAATTGCAGCGCGGCTTGGATGTGATTTTAGAAATCGACTACCAAGGCGCCTTCCAAGTGCGCAAGCTTTTCCCCCAAGCGGTGCTGGTCTTTGTTTTGCCGCCCAGCTTTGCCGAATTGCGTGCGCGCATCGAACGCCGCGGTGAAGACAGCCCCGAAAAAATCGCGCTGCGCATGGAAAACGCCAAAGTCGAGGTGCAGCAGGCCGGAAAATTCGATTTTGTTATAATCAACGAGTTGTTCGAGCAAGCTTTGCTCGATCTGCGCAGCGTGGTGCAAGCCCAGCGCCTGCGCGCTGCAGCGCAGCGCCAGCGCAACGCCGCTACCTTCGCCGCTATGGGCATTGCTTAAATCGCAGCCCGCCTCTCCCTCTTTTAGGATTTCCATCATGGCCCGTATTACTGTCGAAGATTGCTTGACGAAAATTCCGAACCGCTTTCAGCTGGTGCTTGCCGCCTCTTACCGCGCGCGCATGTTGAGCCAAGGCCACACGCCCCGCGTAGAAGGCAAAAACAAACCCGGCGTCACGGCATTGAAAGAAATCGCAGCAGGCAAAGTCGGCCTTGAAATGCTGACCAAAGTGCCTTTGTAAGCATTGCTTTTTCGCTCCCCCCAGCCCCGCCTTAGGTCTTACTTGGGGCGGGTTTTGTTTTCTAGGCACTCCCTTTGCGGGCGTGGGTATTAAGGATTGAGGCTGATGTCTGGTTCTGGTATTCAATCTGCGGCAGTCAGCCAACTGCCAGTTGCTAGCTATTTCGATGCCGCGCTGTATCAGCGCGAGATGGAAACGCTGTTTCAAAACAAGCCACGCTATGTCGGCCACGAACTGGCGGTGCCGCACGAGGGTCACTACCACACCCTGCGCCAAGAGGGCGAAGGCCGCGTGCTGCTGCACACCAGCAAAGGCATCGAGCTGATCAGCAATGTCTGCCGCCACCGCCAAGCCATCATGCTGCGCGGGCGTGGCATGCAGCAGGGCAATGTGGTCTGCCCCCTGCACCGCTGGACCTATGACACCAAAGGCCAAAATGTGCCCACGGGCACGCTGCTAGGCGCGCCGCAGTTTGCGCAAACGCCTTGCCTGCACCTAGAAAACTACCCGCTGCAAAACTGGAATGGCCTGCTGTTTGATGCGCCAGCGGGCGGCCCCAGCGTCGCCGCTGACTTGGCGCAAATGGATCCGCTGCAAAAGTTTGACTTCTCGGGCTATGTCTACGACCGCACCGAAATGCACGAGTGCGACTACAACTGGAAAACCTTTATCGAGGTCTACCTTGAGGACTACCATGTCGGCCCCTTCCACCCAGGTCTGGGCAACTTTGTCACCTGCGACGACTTGCGCTGGGAGTTTGGACAAAACTACTCGGTGCAAACCGTGGGTGTGGCCGACAAGCTGGGCAAGCCCGGCTCGGGCGTTTATCAGCGCTGGCACGACGCGGTGCTGAACTACCGTGGCGGTCAGCCGCCCAAATACGGCGCGGTTTGGCTCACCTACTACCCCACCGTCATGGTCGAGTGGTACCCGAATGTGCTGGTCGTCAGCACCCTGTTCCCGCAGGGACCCCAAAAAACACTGAACATGGTCGAATTCTTCTACCCCGAAGAAATCGCTGCCTTTGAGCGCGAGTACATCGAAGCGCAGCAAGCCGCCTATATGGAAACTTGCATCGAAGACGATGAAATCGCCGAGCGCATGGACGCGGGCCGCAAAGCCCTGTACGAGCGCGGCGACAACCAATGGGGCCCTTACCAAAGCCCGATGGAAGACGGCATGGAACACTTTCACCAGTGGTACCGTGCTGCAATGGCTCTCTAAACAGCCTCTTATTCACTACTTATTTAATAGCTGCTCAGGCAGGTTTTATGCGCTCTATCACTTTAAAACTCATATATTCGGCTCTTTTACTCGCCTGTTTAGCCAGCTGCGGCCAGCAAACCAACGACGGCGCCGCAGGGCAAAGCGCGGCGCCCGTGGCTGGCAGCTTCAACTCCATCGACCTCACGGGCGCGCCCTATGCGCAGGGCTTTAGCCTGCCCGACTATGACGGCAAACTGCGCGACTTGAAAGAATTCAAAGGCAAAGTCGTGGTTGTCTTTTTTGGCTTCACGCATTGCCCTGATGTCTGCCCCACGACGATGGCCGAGATCAAGGAAGTCAAGCGCTTGCTCGGCAAGCAGGGCGACAAACTGCAAGGCATCTTCATCACGCTCGACCCCGAGCGCGACACAGCCGCCATGCTCAAGCCCTATGTGCAGACCTTTGACCCCAGCTTCTTGGGCCTGATCGGCACGCCTGAGCAAACCGCGCAACTGGCCAAAGACTTCCGCATCTATTACAAAAAAGTGGCGGGCAGTTCGGCGCAAGACTACAGCCTAGACCACACCGCCGCCTCTTTTGTGTATGACACACAAGGCCGCTTGCGCCTGTATACGCGCTACAACAGCGGCGCTGAAAAATTAGCGGCAGATATACAAAAACTGCTGGCTGAATAGATCACAAGATAGATCAAAAAAGTGAGCTGCTCAGGCAGGTTTGACGGCTTAAAAGCCCTAAAACACCCTTGAAAATGGGCTTTTAGCTCAAGCTAGACCCGCGCTAAATCCAAATTTTTCGTCTCACGCGCAGTCGACAGCGCCCACAGCGTCAGCAGGCCATTGAAGGCCAGATAAATGCCCACGCCTTGCAGACCCCAATAACTGTTGATTTCGATGGCGACGATGGTGGGAATAGACGCGCCAACGATGGAAGCCAGGTTGTAAGCCAGCGAAGCGCCCGAGTAGCGCACCTCGGTCGGAAACAACTCAGGCAAAAACGCTGCCATAGGGCCAAAAGTGCAGCCCATCAGCGCCATGCCCAGCAAGATAAAGACCAGCACGCTGCCCGCCG
>CAZUUN010000004.1:0-27459 GCA_964622735.1 uncultured Burkholderiaceae bacterium
ACGGGCTCGAGCGCTTGTTTGTAACGGCTCTCTAGCAATGCCGGTGTGATGATGCTTTGGTCGTAGACCATGGAGCGCAACCACGCTTCGAGTCGCTCCATCGTCGGGTCTTCAGCAAAAGCGGTCAGCAGGTTTAAGCCTTCAGCCGGGAAAGCGTTGAAAATATTCAGGCCTATGCCGCCGATGGTGGTGAAAGTCGCCACAGCTTGGGGCGCGATTGCCGCCATGTGCGAGCCGACGATGCCACCCATAGAGTTGCCGACGATATGCGCTTGGCTGATATTCAGAGCTTGCAAAAAGTCGATGCCTATCTTGGCGTAATCCGGCATACCCGCTGGGCTGATGGGCGCGCTTTTGCCGTAGCCTGGCAAATCCAAAGCGATACAGCGGTAGTTTTTTGAGAAAAATTCCAAGTTCTCAGAAAAGTTCGCCCATGCCGTAACGCCCGGACCTGAGCCGTGTAGCAACAGCAGTGCCGGACCTTGGCCGACTTCGTGGTAGTGCAGATTCGTACCGTTGACCGTGATCGTCTTCGAGGTGTTGTCGTAAGTAATAGCCACTGCGTAACCTTTATTCAAAAATTAAACTAAGACGCGTTCAATGCCGCCATTGTTGGCAATTTTCACATACTCGGGTAGCCAGTTTTCGCCCAAAATGTGTTTGGCCATTTCCACGACGATATAGTCGGCTTCCAGTAAGCCATTGGACAAGTCATTTTCGTAGCGGATCAAACCCGTTAAGCAAGCTGGGCATGAGGTGAGAATTTTGACATTGCCATCCTCTGACAGATCGAATTTCTCGCGCAGCGCATCGGCGCCTTTTTGAATTTCTTCCTCTTTGCGAAAGCGCACTTGGGTCGAAATATCAGGGCGCGAGACCGCCAGCGTACCGCTCTCGCCGCAGCAGCGCTCGTTCTTCAGCACCTGCTCGCCCACCAAAGACTTCACCGTTTTCAAAGAGTCTTGCAACTTCATCGGGTTGTGGCAAGGTTCGTGGTACAGATAGCTGCCTTTGCCTTCTAAGACGATGCCTTTTTCGAGCAAATACTCGTGGATGTCGATGATGCGGCAGCCAGGGAATATTTTGTCGAACTCGTAGCTTTGCAATTGGTCGTAGCAAGTACCGCAAGACACGACTACGGTTTTGATGTCGAGGTAGTTCAGCGTATTCGATACGCGGTGAAAGAGCACACGGTTGTCGGTGATCATCTTCTCGGCTTTGTCGTACTGACCATTGCCGCGTTGCGGGTAGCCACAGCACAAATAACCCGGTGGCAGCACAGTCTGCACGCCCGCATGCCACAGCATGGCTTGCGTCGCCAAACCGACTTGGCTAAACAAGCGCTCAGAGCCGCAGCCCGGAAAGTAAAACACCGCTTCGGTTTCCGCCGTGGTGGTTTGCGGGTTGCGTATGATAGGCACATAGTCCGCATCCTCAATATCCAGCAGCTTGCGCGCGGTTTGCTTGGGCAAATTACCCGGCATTTTTTTATTGATGAAGTGGATCACTTGCTCGACCACTGGCGCCTTGCCCAAAGTCGCTGGCGGTGTTTTGGTCTGTTTTTTGGCGGCCAAGCGCAGCACTTGGTTGCCTAAGCGTTGGGCTTTAGCACCCAAACCAAAAATCACCCCGCGTGCCAGCGCAATCGTGGTGGGGCTTTTCGCGTTCAAGAAGAACATGGCCGCTGCTGTGCCGGGGTTGAAGCTTTTCTTACCCAGCTTGCGCAGCAAATTGCGCATATTCATGCTGACATCGCCAAAGTCGATATCGACTGGGCAGGGCGAGAGACATTTGTGGCAAACCGTGCAATGCGCGGCTACATCTTCAAACTCTTCCCAATGCTTGAGCGAGATGCCGCGGCGCGTTTGCTCCTCGTACAAAAAGGCTTCGACCAAGAGCGAAGTCGCCAAAATTTTGTTGCGTGGGCTGTAGAGCAAGTTTGCGCGCGGCACATGGGTGGAACACACGGGCTTGCATTTGCCGCAGCGCAAGCAGTCTTTCACGCTGTCGGCAATCGCGCCAATATCGCTTTGCTGCATGATCAAGGACTCGTGCCCCATCAAGCCAAAGCTCGGCGTGTAGGCATTGGTCAAATCGGCAAACAGCGGCGTGGTGGCGCGGTTGGCGCGCAGCAGTTTGCCTTTGTTAAAGCGGCCTTCAGGGTCGATACGCGCTTTGTAGTCGGCAAAAGGCTGCAACTCGGCATCGGTCAAGAATTCGAGCTTGGTAATGCCGATGCCGTGCTCGCCTGAGATCACGCCGTCGAGGCTGCGCGCCAATTGCATGATGCGAGCGACTGCAGCATGCGCCGTTTGCAGCATCTCGTAGTCGTCGCTGTTAACGGGGATGTTGGTGTGGACATTGCCATCACCCGCGTGCATATGCAGCGCAATCCAGACTTTGCCACGCAACACGCGCTGCTGAATCGCGTAGATCTCATTCAGCGTTGCTTCGTGCGCCGCGCCGCTGAAGATGTGGCGCAAAGGCCCGCGCAGTTGGAGCTTCCAGCTCGCGCGCAGGGTGTGGTCTTGCAGTTGCGGAAAGAGCTCATCGACGCGGTTCAAGTAATCTTGCCACTGGGCACGCACTTCGTTGATCAGCATCACGGCTTGCGCAATGCGGTCGCCGACCATCATCTCGTTGGAGACCTCAGCCGCATCGTCCACCTTGCCCACAGGCATTACGCCAGCGCTAAAGAAAGCGTGGAGGGCGTCGGCAATGGCGATTTTGTTGCGTAGCGACAGCTCAATATTGATGCGCTCAATGCCATCGGTGTATTCGGCCATGCGCGGCAGCGGAATAACCACATCCTCGTTCACCTTGAAGGCGTTGGTGTGGCGGCTGATGGCGGCGGTGCGCTTGCGGTCGAGCCAGAATTTTTTACGCGCTTCAGGGCTGATGGCCACAAAGCCTTCGCCGCTGCGGCTATTGGCAATGCGTACCACTTCGCTGGTCACGCGCGCGACTTCGTTGTCGTCGTCGCCAACAATGTCGCCGATCAAAACCATTTTGGGTACGCTGGCTTTTCCGCCTTGCACGCCCGCGCCGCGTTTTGATTTGGTGGCGTAGCCGACGGCTTTGAGGTAGCGGTCGTCCAAATGTTCCAGCCCCGCCAACAACACGCCTGAGCGCTTTTGTTCAGCAAACATAAAGTCTTTGATCTCGACGATGCTAGGCACCGCATCGCGTGCGTGGCCAAAGAATTCGAGGCAAATCGTGCGCGTGTGCTGCGGCATACGGTGCAAAATCCAGCGGCTGCTGGTGATCAGGCCGTCGCAACCTTCTTTTTGTATGCCTGGTAAACCAGCCAAAAATTTGTCGGTCACATCTTTGCCCAAGCCCTCTTTGCGGAAGACTTTGCCCGGAATGTCGAGCTGCTCGGTGTGCAGCAGGCGTTTGCCCGAAGCGTCAAAAGTTTTGAGCTCGAAGCTGGCCATTTCGACATCGTGGATCTTGCCCAAATTGTGGTTCAAGCGGGTGATTTCGAGCCACTCGCCCTTGGGCGTGACCATGCGCCAGCTGGCCAAGTTGTCGAGCGCCGTGCCCCACAGCACGGCTTTTTTGCCGCCTGCATTCATGGCGATATTGCCGCCTATGCACGAGGCATCGGCACTGGTCGGGTCCACTGCAAAAACAAAGCCAGCGGCATCAGCGCAATCGGCTACGCGTTGCGTGACGACTCCCGCTTCGGTCCAAATGGTGGCGACTTCTTGCTCCACGCCTGGCAGTTTTTGCATCTCGACGCGGCTCATGGCTTCGAGTTTTTCGGTGTTAATCACCGCGCTATTCCAAACCAAAGGCACTGCGCCGCCGGTGTAGCCCGTGCCACCCCCACGCGGAATGATGGTTAGACCCAGCTCGATACAGCTTTTGACGAGACTGGCCATTTCCGTCTCGGTGTCGGGGCAGAGCACAACAAAGGGGTACTCGACGCGCCAGTCGGTGGCGTACGTCACATGGCTCACGCGTGAGAGGGCATCAAACTTGATGTTGTCTTTGGCCGTGATTTTACGCAGCGCGCTGGTGGCGGTTTTGCGCAGCTTGTGGACTGCGCGGAAGCGCTTTTCAAACTCGGCCACCGCTTGCTCAGTCAGTTTGAGCAATTCGCCCACGGCATGGTCGCGTGCGCCGTCTTCTTGCGGCGTGCGGCGTTTTTCTACTTCGCCCACCCGGTGGCGCAGCGCGGCTATCAGGTCGGCGCGGCGGCCTGGGTTATCCAGCAAGTCGTCTTGCAAATAGGGGTTGCGGTTCACCACCCACATATCGCCCAGCACTTCGTACAACATGCGCGCTGAACGGCCTGTGTGGCGTTCGTTGCGCAGGTCAGCCAACAAATCCCAAGCACGATGACCCAGCAAACGAATAACGATTTCGCGATCCGAGAAGCTGGTGTAGTTGTAGGGAATCTCGCGCAGGCGCATGTCTTGTGCAGACACTTGTTCGCTCGGCGGAAGCTCGAGCAAAGTAGGCTGTTGGGCTAAAAGGGTTGGTGCGTTCATGTCGTTGTTTCGTTCGGGTGGTCGGCGGGAGAAGCTTCCACTGACCCAGTGCGGTAGCGTTGTATTATCGCCGCGCCGCAAAGACTTGAGTAGCGAAGGTTTTGCAGCACAGTCTTGCGCGCCGTACATGAGTGGCGCGGCTTGTGTGCTGCACTTTTGTGCGCTACGCGAGCCTAGCTTGCCTTTGTATGTCTTTGGCGTGCATTTTTAGGAATGATTTTGGTATCTTAAGGCGTGAAAGCTGCTTGGACAGCTATTTCTTTAATAGTAAAAAATGGCGATAAGGGACAAAATATGCCATAATCGCCGCATTACGCCTTGCCACCAGTTAGCAACGCGCGTTTGAGTTACCCACAACTCTTTCTTTATCTTGGCTTGCCCCAACTGGGCTAATAACAATAAGCAATCAAGCCATGCAGCCGCCGCACATCATGCGCGGCTGATTTTTTTGAAATCTACCATCATGAAATTTGTCGATCTCGGGCTTTTACCTGCCCTGACTAAAGCCGTTCTCGAAACTGGTTACGAAACGCCTACCGCAATCCAAGCCCAAGCCATTCCGCTGGTCATGCAAGGCGCTGACTTGTTGGCTGGCGCACAAACCGGCACGGGCAAAACAGCTGCATTTGCGCTGCCTATGCTGCACCGCTTGGCCACTGGCCCTAGCGTCACTAACCGTTTTGGCCGCCCGGGCGTGCGTGCGCTGGTGCTGACGCCCACGCGCGAATTGGCCGCGCAGGTGGAAGAGTCCATCAACAGCTACAAAAAATACTTGCAACTAAGCAGCATCGCCATTTTTGGCGGCGTGGGCATGAACCCACAAATCGACCGTTTGCGCCGTGGCGTCGATATCGTGGTGGCAACGCCGGGCCGTTTGCTCGACTTGGTGCAACAAAAAGCAATCGACTTGTCCACCATCCAAGTCTTGATCTTGGACGAGGCCGACCGCATGCTCGACATGGGTTTTATCCATGACATGAAAAAAATCTTTGCCTTGGTGCCGAAAACACGCCAAACTTTGCTCTTCTCAGCGACCTTCAGCGACGAGATTCGCCAGTTGGCGCAAGGCCTGTTGAACAATCCGCAATCAGTGCAAGTGACGCCGAGCAACACGACGGTGCAGCGCATCAGCCAAGTCTGGCATTTGGTGGGCCGCGGCAAGAAAAAAGCTTTGTTGGCGCACATCATCGAGAGCAAAAACTGGAGCCAAGTGCTGGTCTTTACCCGTACCAAATTTGGCGCTAACAGCGTGGCTGAGTTTTTAGAGAAAAATGGTATCAGCGCTATGGCCTTGCACGGCAATAAAAGCCAAAGCGCCCGCACACAAGCTTTGCGTGGCTTTAAAAGCGGCGAAGTGCGCGCCTTGGTCGCCACCGACATTGCCGCCCGCGGTATCGATATCGAAGAATTGCCACATGTGGTGAACTACGAAATCCCGAATGTCAGCGAAGACTATGTGCACCGCATTGGTCGTACGGGCCGCGCCGGTCGCGAGGGCCACGCGGTGAATCTGGTGAGTTTGGATGAGGAAGGCTTTTTGCTTGCGATTGAGAAATTCACGCACCAAGAGATTCCACAAATCGACATGCCCGAATACGCGCCCGAGCCGGGCGAGCACGCTGAGCCTATCGCCATGGGACGCCAAACCATTTGGGGTGGCCGTGGTAAACCGCCAAGCCGTGAAGTCATGAGTGCTGCTGCCAAAAACGCACGCGGCGAAATGATGCAGCGCATCCGCGAGAAAAACGCTGCCTCACCAAACGGTGGCGTTGGCGGCGGTGGTCGTGGCCGCAGCGCCCCAGCTGGCGCGCGTTCTAGCCACGGTGGTGGCGGCACTGGTGGTGCACCACGCCCAGTAGCGGGTGGGCGCCCAGCGCCACGCGCCAGTGCGGGTCGTCCGGGTTCAGGCGGCCGCGCGCGTCCAAGCGGCGGCGCCACGCGTACAGCGCGTTAATCGGGTGGCCCAGGCTTTGAGCCTATGGCCTGACACTTACAATCGGTTTTTGTTATTCGCACAGCCGGGGCCGCAAGGCGTGCCGGCCTGAATTTATGACACTCGATGCATCCACCTTGGTCAGCCAAGGTTTTCAGCCGCCCTTGCGCTGGGCCGACTTCAAGCTGGCCGCCTTTGACATGGACTCCACGCTCATCAATATTGAATGTATTGATGAGATCGCAGCGGTCGCTGGCAAAAAAGCCGAGGTTGCAGCCATTACCGAAGCCGCCATGCGCGGCGAAATTAAGGACTTTCGCGACAGCCTGGAGCGCCGCTTGGCGCTGCTGCGCGGCGTGCCTGCCAGCGCTTTGCAACAAGTGCTGGATACGCGTTTGCAGTTCAATCCGGGCGCTGAGACCCTGATGGCAGCTTTGCGTGTGCGTGGTATCAAAACCCTGCTGGTCTCTGGCGGCTTCACTTTTTTTGCTGACTATGTGCAAGCGCGTTTGCAAATGGATTTTGCCCGCGCCAATGCTTTAGAGATTGTGGACGGCCAACTAACGGGCAAAGTCTTGCAGCAAAGCTGGGGCGATGTGGTGGATGGCGAAGAAAAGCGCCGTACCCTGTTGGCCACGGCAGCAACCGTGGGCGCTCAGCCCGCCGAGTGCATCGCAGTGGGCGACGGTGCCAACGACCTGCCCATGATGCAAGCCGCGGGCTTGTCCGTTGCCTACCATGCCAAACCGGCGGTGCGTGCGCAAGCCATGTTGGCCATCAATGCGGGCGGGCTAGACCGCTTACTCAGCGTCTTTGCTGATTAAAACCAGCATTCATTCATCTCAGAGTCAAAACCATGAGCGCAGCGACTGAAGTGATTAGCTCGCGTGAAAACGCGCTGATTAAAACCCTGCACAAGCTTGCCCACGATGGCGGCGCTTATCGCAAGCTCGGCCACATTTGGCTTGAAGGCGAACACTTGGTTGGCAGTTGCCTGCAAAAAGCACGGCAGGGCGGGGCGCTGGCGCCGCTGCTGGCACATGCGCGTCTGATCGTTTGCGAGTCTTATCTGCCGCAACTCGGGCACTTTTTACAACAACACGGCTGGCAGTTGCGCGAGCTGAGCCTGGTCTGCATAGCCGATAAACTCGCCAGCGATATCAGCAGCCTAGAGTCTGCCGCGCCGATCGGTTTGCTGCTACCCGTGGGCGATATGCCGCAGCCGAGCTTGCAGCGCAGCAATGCGGTACTGCTGGATCGCCTGCAAGACCCCGGCAATGTTGGCTCCATCTTGCGCAGCGCGGCGGCGCTGGGCTTTACGCAAATCATTGCGCTCAAGGGCAGTGTCGCGCTTTGGTCACCCAAGGTTTTACGGGCAGGTATGGGCGCACATTTTTCTTTGCAATTGATCGAGCAAGCCGAAGCCGAAGACTTGCGCGCGCAGCTGCAAGCGCTGGATTTACCCTTATTGGCGACCAGCTCGCACCAAGGCGACTATCTGCACCAAGCCCGTTTACCGCAACCCTGTGCTTGGGTGCTGGGGCACGAAGGGCAGGGCGTGAGCGCGTTTTGGCAAGCGGCCGCGGCGCAGCACATCCGTATTTGGCAAGCGAGTGAAGAGTCCTTCAATGTCGCGGCGGCGGCAGCCGTTTGCTTGCATGCCAGTGCTTCTTTATCCACGGCTGCAAACACTATCAATTAAATAGCTTCTCAGGCAGGTTTGACGGCCTAAAACGCCTAAAAGACTTTGAAAATAGCTCTTTTATGCCCTTGGATAAAGAAAAAGCCTGCGATTGCAGGCTTTTTTGTTTGTGTCGCAATCTTCATCGACTCATGCGCGCTTGACTTTCAAGGGCAGGCTGGTGACGCGGCGTGACACCACATTTTCTTCATAAACAGGCGGGCTGGCGACGCTGATGGTTTCATAGCGATCCAGCATCTCTTGTATCACCGCTTCGCTCACGCCACGGGCAATATTGGCACCTAAGCAGTAATGTGGGCCGATGCCGAAATAGATGACTTTATCGAGATTGTCGCGGTGCAGATTAAAAGTATCAGGCTCAGGGAAAACTTTTTCATCGTAGAGAAACACGGGGAAGGCCAAGCGCACCATTTCGCCTTTAGCTATTTTTTGGCCGTGAATTTCCATGTCTTCGAGCGCAAAGCGGGTGTAACCGCGGTGGCCCCAAGCGTCCCAGCGGAAGGATTCGCGCGTGGCGTTGTGCATCAAGTCGCGATTGGCGCGTACCTCGGCCCAAGCCTGCGGCTGGCGCGCCAGCGCGTAGGCCACGCAGGTGATGTGATCGCGGGTCGAGTCTGGGCCAGCCGCTAAGACCGAGGCGATGAGCGAGAGCATTTCATCCTCGCTCAAGCGGTCGTCCGCGTCGGCGGTGGTGGCTAAGACGCTGACCAAGTCATCTTGCGGATTAGCGCGTTTTTCCCGCACTAAATTTTTCAGCATTTGTATGCCTTTATTTGCCGCATCCATATCGATCACGGTGTTCGGGCTGAATTGCCCAAGGATGGCGTGCGAGACCTCGTGAAAATCGTTTTGGTAAGTGTCGCTCACCCCCAAATACTGGGTCAGGACTTCGATCGGAATCGAGCGCGCCACTTGCACAATGTCGATGACTGAGCCGCCTTGCGCCTCGAGCGCGTCAAAGTGGCGAGCGATGGTCGCCTTGATCTTGGGCATGAGCTTGTCGACGATGCGCGGCGAGAAGGCGGGCACGGCCAGTTTGCGCAAACGCTGGTGGTCGGGCCGGTGCTTGGCCATGAGCAAGTTGTCGGTCAGGCGATTGAGTTCGTTCTTTTTGGACTCTTCTTTACGGGGGTAGAACTTCCAGTCTTGAAAGCGCACGGTCAGGCGGTCGTCGCGCAACAAAGTCACCAAGGTGTCGTAATCGCCGCCGACCACCCAGCCTAAAAAACGCGTGACATAAAAAATCTTTTTCTCTTCGCGCATGCGCTTGAAAGTGGGGTAGCACACGGGATAAAACGCGGGGTCGTTGGTGCGGTACTCAGGAAACTGGGGCCGCGTGAGCCTAGCCCATGCCATATGCGTGAGAACATGTAAAAGTTGCAAGGGTTGATAAGGCTGCACGGTCGGGTACTCCACAAAAATCGAGGGGCGCAAGAAACGCCAAACTGCGTATGCAGTGCCGACTCATTGTAGCCAAGGCATTACGCGTCATGGCGAAACGCACTGTCGTGTGACGCAGAGGAAATAGCCTTTGATTTCAGCGTTGGTCGCTGCAAAGCGTGCAGTAACTTGATCGCAAACAAGGACTGATTTTATTGGCCTGTCCGACAGGAATCGAACCTGTGACCTACAGCTTAGAAGGCTGTTGCTCTATCCAACTGAGCTACGGACAGTCATGGGAGTGCGTTGTGACAAACGCCGCTTGCAGCATAGCAGCCGAATTTGGTGTGGGCTGCTTAAATAGGTACAAGGCATAAAAAAACCCACCAAGGTGGGTTTTTAAGATTGGTGGTCGGAGCAGAGAGATTCGAACTCCCGACCCTCTGGTCCCAAACCAGATGCGCTACCAGGCTGCGCTATGCTCCGACTCGTCTAAGCTCGAAATTATAGCGTGAAAATTTAGCTTTTTTGCGTGTTGCGTAATTCGCGACGCAGAATTTTCCCAACGGGCGTTTTTGGCAACTCAGTGCGGAACTCGATGTATTTCGGGCGCTTGTAGCCCGTCAGTTCAGCGTGGCAGAAATCACGGATAGCCTGCTCAGTGAGATTCGGGTCTTTCTTGACCACGAAGAGTTTGACTGCTTCTCCCGTTTTGTCGTCGGGCACGGCCACCACGGCGCATTCCAGTACGCCTGGCATACGCGCCACTACTTCTTCTACTTCGTTGGGGTAGACATTAAAGCCGCTGACCAGCACCATGTCTTTTTTGCGATCCACGATTTTGAAGTAACCGCGCTCGTCCATGACGCCGATATCGCCTGATTTGAAGTAACCATCAGCGGTCATAGTCTTGGCCGTTTCTTCCGGGCGCTCCCAATAACCATGCATGACTTGTGGGCCTTTGATGGCGATTTCGCCGGGGCCGCTGAGCCACACTTCTTTGCCATCGGCAGTGGTTTGCGCAACTAAAGGCATTTCCTGCTCATCTTCGGCAATGATTTTCATCAGCGTCGAGGGAATGGGCATACCGATGGTAGCGCTGAAAGTCTTGGTGTCGGTGGGGTTGGCTGAAGCTATGGGTGAGGTCTCAGACAAGCCATAACCTTCGCAAATGGGGCAGCCCGTGCGCTCCAGCCAACGCTGGGCAACGGCGCTTTGTACGGCCATGCCGCCACCTAAAGTGATTTTGAGGCTCTTCCAATTAACCTTGTCGAAATCGGCGTGATTCAGCAAGCCGTTAAATAGGGTATTGACCGCAGCAATGCAGTGGAAGGGCTGTTTGCTCAGGTCTTTGAGCATAGCCTCCAAGTCGCGTGGATTGGGGATCAGGATGCACAAGCCGCCGACGCGCAGCGTGACCAACATGCTGACCGTGAAGGCGAAGATGTGGTAGAGCGGCAAGGCCACCACGGTGGTAAATTGTGCTTGGCCGTCTATGGTCTTGAGTGCGGGTGCGTTCCAAGCATCGGCTTGCAGCACGTTGGCCACAATATTGCTGTGGCTCAGGGCTGCGCCTTTGGATACGCCTGTTGTGCCGCCCGTGTATTGCAGCACGGCAATATCTTCAGGTTTGTTGCGATAAGGGGTGTGCTCTTGCTTGGCCCCTTGCGCCAAGGCGCTCTCCCAAGTAACAGCTTGCGTAATGGAGAAGTCGGGGATCTGCTTGCGCACCTTGCGCAGCACAAAATTGACCACTGAGCCTTTGAGCAAGCCCAACATGTCGCCGATGGTGGTGGTGACGACCTGCTTAAGTGGCACCTTGCCTAAACAAGCTTGCACCGTGGCAGCAAAATTCTCCAACACGATGATGGCTTTGGCTTTAGAGTCTGTGAGCTGGTGTTCCAGTTCGTGCGGCGTATAAAGCGGATTAACATTTACCAAAATCGCGCCTATGCGCAAGATGGCGCTCACCGCAATCATGTATTGCGGCACATTGATCATCATGACGGCAACGCGGTCGCCCGGTTTAATGCCCGTTTGCTGCAAGTAAGAAGCTAAATGCTTGCTTTGCTCGTTTAAGAGCTGGTAGCTAAAGCGTTTGCCCATAAAGACGCAAGCGTCGCGGTCACCAAAATTCTTGAAGCTGTCGCTGAGCAAATCCGTTAAGTTCTCATATTTGCTAGCGTCGATCTCTGTGGGCATGCCCGCGGGATAGTGCTTGAGCCATGGGCGGCTGGCAGACGGCGTTGGTATGGCTTGTGTCATAAGGGGCTCCTGGCAAGGTTCTGAGACGGGTGAAAAACAGTCTTTCACAAATCATTATGCTGCAAGTTTCCAGCTTTCTAGCCTTTGTGAGGCTAGGGTTGCTGCCAATACCGCGGACGGTGTCGTAACTCGCTTATTCTCTTTGGCGGGTAGGCGTGCTCTGGGCTACAATTGCCCTCGACGGGCCTTCCCGCATGCCAAAGCGGCCAACCGAGTCAGGTGGGGAACCAAGCAGCTCTAACTGTAGCGGCAGTGCCGGGGTCAAGGCTCGTCACCTTTTTTGTGACAGCAGTCCACCTTTGGGGTCTGCCGCAAGAGCAGTCACTCAGCGCTGCTGTAAATGGCTAAAAAAGCCAAAACCCAGAAAAAACCGCATATAATTCGAGGCTTGCTAGCAAACCGCAGCATCCAAGCTGATCCCTTGCGCTGCATACCTTCAAAGGAAATAGATCTCAAATGACAACAGTTCGTGTTAAAGAAAATGAGCCGTACGAAATCGCTTTGCGTCGTTTTAAGCGTACGATCGAAAAATTGGGTCTCTTGACCGACCTGCGTGCGCGCGAGTTCTTCGAAAAACCTACTACTGAGCGCAAGCGCAAAAAAGCTGCTGCCGTTAAACGCCACTACAAGCGCGTTCGCAGCATGGAATTGCCGAAAAAAATGTTCTGATATTCAGAGACATTTTTTATAAAAAACCCGCCCTTGAGCGGGTTTTTGTTTTTTCATCGTCTTACAATTTAGCGCCTAGGAGCACACCATGACACAGACATTGATGCAGAAAATCACCGAAGACCGCAACAACGCCATGCGCGCCAAAGACAGCGAGCGCTTGGGTGCGATCCGCCTATTGCTTGCCGAAATCAAGCGCAAAGAAGTGGATGAGCGCATTGAGGTGGATGACACGCAGGTGGTTGCCATCGTCGACAAAATGATCAAGCAGCGCAAAGATTCGATCGCCGCATTCACCACTGCGGGGCGTGACGAGTTAGCGGCCAAAGAGGCGGGTGAAATCGCCGTGATACAGGCTTATTTGCCCGCGCGCATGAGTGCAGAGGAGGTGGCGACGGCGGTGCAAGCCATCGTCGCACGCTTAGGGGCCAGCGGTCCGGGCGATATGGGTAAAGTCATGGGCGCGGTCAAAGCCGAGCTAGCGGGCAAGGCCGAAATGGGGCAGTTGAGCGCCGCGGTTAAAGCCGCCTTGGGCTCTTAATCAGCCACCGTCAGTCAGTGTTTTGGCCACTTTTTATCTGGGCGCCGTTGGGTGCCTAGAAAGAATGGCATAAAATAGCCGATTATTTTAGTGTCGGGTCTATCGGGCCTGATGCATTTTTCAAAATTCAATACTTATGAAAATCGCTCAAGAAATTCGCGCCGGCAATGTGATCATGCAAGGCAAAGACCCGATGGTCGTGCTGAAAACAGAATACGCCCGTGGTGGCCGTGGCGCGGCAACGGTGCGCATGAAGATGAAAAGCTTGCTGAGCAACTTCGGTGCGGAAACCGTGTTCCGCGCCGATGACAAAATGGACCAAGTCATTTTGGACAAGAAAGACTGCACTTACAGCTACTTCGCCGATCCTATGTATGTTTGCATGGATGCCGAATACAACCAATACGAAGTAGAAGCCGAAAACATGGGCGACGCGCTGAGCTACCTGCAAGAAGGTATGGAGCTGGAAGTGGTGTTCTACGAAGGCAAAGCGATTTCGGTTGAGTTGCCAACCAGCGTGCAGCGTGAAATCACTTGGACTGAGCCTGCTGTTAAGGGCGATACATCTGGCAAGGTTCTCAAACCCGCCAAAATCGACACCGGTTTTAATGTCTCTGTGCCTTTGTTTGTGGCGCAAGGCGACATCATTGAGATCGACACCCGAACAGGCGAATACCGTAAACGCGTTTAAGCGCGCCGTCCGTACTCCCTCAGCATAAGGCGCCTGTGGGCGCCTTTTGTTTTTGGGCTCAGCTAATGTTTAGCCCATAAAATCTTTTTCCCTCTTCTTTTTTTGCAGGAACCCAGACCATGAGTGCAGCCGCCACCTCCCCGCATGTGATGAACACTTACGGGCGCATGCCCTTTGCCATTTCACACGGGCAAGGCTGCCGCGTGTGGGACACCAATGGCAAGGAATACTTGGATGCGCTGGGCGGCATCGCCGTCAACACTTTGGGGCATAACCACCGGCAATTGGTGCCAGCGCTGCAAGAGCAATTGGGCAAAATCATCCACTCCAGCAACTATTACCATATTCCTCTACAAGAGCAGCTGGCGGCCAAGTTGGTTGAGCTCTCGGGCATGACGAATGTGTTCTTCTGCAACTCGGGTTTAGAGGCCAATGAAGCCGCCCTGAAACTGGCGCGCAAATTTGGCCACGACAAGGGCATAGAAAAGCCGCAGGTGGTGGTGTATGAAAAAGCCTTTCACGGTCGCAGCATCGCCACGCTCTCCGCAACGGGCAATGTCAAAGTGCAGCAGGGCTTTGGGCCATTGGTCGAAGGCTTTATTCGCGTGCCGCTGAATGATATGGAAGCCTTGAAAGCCGCCACGCAAGGGCGTGATGATGTCACGGCGGTGTTCTTTGAAACCATACAAGGCGAAGGTGGTGTGAACCCCATGCGCGCCGAATACTTGCAGCAAGTGCGTAAATTGTGCGACGAGCGCAACTGGCTGCTGATGATTGATGAGGTGCAATGCGGCGTGGGCCGCACCGGCAAATGGTTTGCGCACCACTGGGCGGGGATCCAAGCCGATGTGATGCCGCTGGCCAAGGGCCTGGGGTCGGGCGTGCCGATTGGCGCAGTCGTTGCGGGCCCTAAGGCTGCGAACATTTTCGTGCCTGGCAATCACGGCACGACTTTTGGCGGCAACCCCTTGGCAATGCGCGCGGGTATCGAGACCATCCGCATCATGGAACAAGACCATCTGCTCGCCAATGCCGCAGCCATGGGCGAGCGCCTGATGCAAGGCTTGCGCACACAACTCGCCGGCGTGCCCGGCGTGGTTGAAGTGCGTGGCCAAGGCTTGATGGTCGGCCTAGAGCTCGATCGCCCTTGCGCCGAGATCATGACCCTGGCTGCGGATGCAGGTTTGCTCTTGAGCGTGACGGCAGAGCGCGTCATCCGCCTAGTGCCACCCTTGATCATCACCGCCGCAGAGATCGATGAAGTGCTGGAAAAACTCGTTCCGATTGTGAAAAAATTCTTGGCACAGTAAACAGCGCTGACGCATCAGAGCCAAGCGCGTGCACTCTCGCTAGGCCCTTTGTTGATCAGCGATTCATTATTTGATGGAAGTACGCGCCCATGTCTCATACCCAGCCCCGGCATTATTTGCAATTCACCGACTTCACGGCGGAGGAGTACGCGCATGTGTTTGCCCGCGCTTTGTTCATTAAGCGCAAGTTCAAAGCGTTTGAAAAATACCAGCCTTTTGCCGACCCGGATCGCACTTTGGCGATGATTTTTGAGAAAGCCTCGACCCGCACGCGTGTGAGTTTTGAGGCGGGTATGTACCAAATGGGCGGCTCAGTCGTGCACCTGACCACGGGCGATAGCCAGCTCGGGCGCAGCGAGCCGATTGAAGACTCGGCCCGCGTCATCAGCCGCATGACCGACATGGTGATGATTCGCACTTTTGAGCAGAGCAAGATTGAGCGCTTTGCCGCGCATTCGCGCGTGCCGGTTATCAATGGCCTGACAAATGAATACCACCCTTGCCAAATCTTGGCTGACTTGTTCACCTATATTGAATACAAGGGCGATTTGAGCCTACCCAACTTGGCCGATAACCTCAAAGGCATCAAAGTCGCTTGGGTGGGCGATGGCAACAATATGGCCAACACTTGGATACAGGCGGCGCAAATCTTGGGCTTTGAGGTGCATGTCAGCACCCCTAAAGGTTATGAAATAGATGAAAAACTCATTGCTGTGCCGCATAAAAACTGCCTGAGTAGCTATAAAGTTTACAGTGATCCCTTGCAAGCTTGCCAAGGCGTGGATCTGGTCACCACCGATGTTTGGACCAGCATGGGCTTTGAGGCCGAGAATGAAGCGCGCCGCAAAGCCTTTGCCAAATGGTGTGTCGACGAGGCGATGATGGCCGCGGCCAAACCCGAAGCCTTGTTTATGCATTGCCTGCCCGCGCATCGTGGTGAGGAAGTCACGGCAGCCGTTATCGACGGCCCGCAATCGGTGGTTTGGGACGAGGCCGAAAACCGCATGCATGTGCAAAAAGCACTGATGGAATTCCTCTTGCTAGGCAAGGTTTGAGCGCTATCAGCCGCATGAAAGACTAAAACAATGGCAACAGATGACTTGGATTTGGTGCGCTTGAATAAACGCATGGCCGAATTGGGCCTGTGTTCGCGCCGCGAAGCCGACGATTGGATCGCGCGCGGCTGGGTGCTGGTGAATGGCGAACCCGCACAAATGGGCGTGAAGGTTGCTAGCTGCGACCGCATCAGCGTCGATAAAAAAGCAGCCGAGCAGCAAAGCCAACTGGCGACGATTTTGATCCACAAGCCCATAGGCTATGTCAGCGGCCAGGCCGAAGACGGTTATGCGCCTGCGGCCAGCTTGATCAACGCGCAGAACCAGTGGAGTGCGCCTGGGGTGAAGCCACAAAAATTCAACCCGCAAATATTCAGAGGACTGGCGCCCGCTGGCCGCCTAGACATCGACTCGACCGGTTTGTTGGTCTTGACCCAAGATGGGCGCGTGGCGCGTACCTTGATAGGCGAAGACTCGGTTGTCGACAAAGAGTATTTGGTGCGCGTCGAATACCAAAGCGAAACGCTCGATGTGCAGGGTATTTTTCCGCCTGAGCGCCTCGCACGGCTGCGCCACGGTTTGTGGCTAGACGGCAAAGCGCTCAAGCCCGCGCAAGTGGATTGGCAAAACCCTGAGCAACTGCGCTTTGTACTGTGCGAAGGTAAAAAACGCCAGATACGCCGCATGTGCGAGGCGGTTGGCCTGCGCGTGGTGGGTCTTAAGCGTGTGCGGATTGGGCGCGTGCCTTTGGGGCATTTACCCTTGGGCGCATGGCGTTATTTACTGCCGCACGAGCAGTTTTAGTCGATTAACAAAATAGTTAATAAACTATTTGCATGCCTTGGCTATAGGGTCATTTTTTTGGCATAAAAACACTGTTTTAAGCCGTCAAAACTGCCTGAGTAGCTATTTAAAGTAGAGCTTATTTCCTTGCTCTGCACCGTTTTGAGTCATTCTTCATGAAATTCCAAGCCGACAAGTCCAGCGCACCCATGGTTCTGCAGCACGATGTGGGCAGCGTCACGCTGGGTCTGATCAAAGACGGGCAACCTGAAAAAGTGACTTTGAGCAGCAGCTTTATTCTCAGCTCGCGTGGTTTTTGGCAGCCTTGGTCGGTGTCGGCATGGGCAGAGTTGGGTGACGAGAGCTTTGAGCCGATAGCGAAAATCAGCCCGCAAATTTGCATTTTCGGCTCAGGTGAGCGTTTGCAATTCGCACCACCCGCACTGTTAAAAAACTTGCTGGCTGCGCGCATCGGGCTAGAGACCATGGGCAATGCTGCCGCTTGCCGCACTTATAACGTCTTGGCAGCCGAGGGGCGCGATGTCAGCTTGGCCGTGTTACTCGGCGTCTAAGCCCTTGGTTGCGCTAAATACTTGATTTTTCTCGTTTTTAAAAGCCGAGACTAGGGTCTTTCCTAGTCCATCTGAGGCAAAGAGTGGGTATATTGCGGTAAAATAGGCTCTTGGTAGCTGATTGAACTACACAACGCCGCGGGGGAATCTGCGCTGAGGCTTGAAGTTTGGCTTTACGGCTATGCCATCACAGTCACTTTGCTCACGCTCGCGCGAGTTCCCCGCCTTGGACTTTACTTTAGATGAGAACGCAAAAAACATGCCAGTCGTACTGAACAAACCACTACCCGAATTTGAAGCGAAAGCCACTAACGATGTTGCGGTCAGCAACACCTCGCACCAAGGCAAATTTCTAGTTTTGTATTTCTACCCTAAAGACAACACGCCCGGCTGCACCACCGAGGCCATGGAATTCCGTGATCGTTACAAAGATTTTGTGAAAGCTGGCGCTGAGATTTTTGGCGTGAGCCGCGACAACATGAAATCACACGATGACTTCAAAGCCAAGCTTGAGCTGCCCTTTGAATTGATTGCCGACAATGAAGAGAAGATGTGCCACGGTTTTGGCGTGGTCAAAAACAAAATCATGTACGGCAAAAAAGTCAAAGGCATAGAGCGCTCAACCTTTTTGATCGGCCCTGACGGTGTCTTGCGCCAAGAGTGGCGCGGCCTGAAGGTGCTGGGTCATGTCGACGAAGTACTCAAAGCGGTCAAAGCACTGAAAAAATCTAGCGCTGCTGCTGCCAAAGCGGCTGCGGCCGAGCCTGAAAAAGCAGCGGCTTAAGTCTTTACCCAAGTCGCAAGCTGCACCTTGCTATTCCCAAAAAGCCGCCTTCGCGGCTTTTTTTGTGCCTGCAGCTTTGGCTTCAGACCCGCCCTAGGCCGGAGGTCCCTTCTTCACACAGGCTTGCTATAAAACTTTGGTATATTGAGTGCTTGCCCTGCATGGCCGCGGGCGCAGTCGCTCAAGATTTTTGCCGAGCGGCTCCAGACCAGTGCCTGTTGTTTCTCATACAAGGAGCCCCGTTTTATGCCCCTGCCACCACCCCCACAAAAGCGCGCAGCCTTGGTCAGTCCCGACGCTTTTGATGCGAAAAGCAATAAAAATAAGACGCCAGCGGCAGTGCGCAAACCCACCAGCTCCCGCGGCAGCGCGGCGGCAGATGAGCCTAATTTTTCCCGAGAGCGCGCAGCACCTGCGCCTGTATCCTTTTTAAGCACTGAGCCTGCGCCGACGGTTAAAGCGCAGACCAAGCCAGCCAGCAAAGCCGCGCCTAGGCCCGCCGCCAAAAGCCCTACAAAAAACAAAATTCGCCAGCCCGCCGAGCGCTTGTTTGTGCTCGACACCAATGTGCTGCTGCACGATCCGACCAGCTTGTTCCGCTTCGAAGAACACGATATTTATCTGCCCATGATCGTGCTGGAAGAACTCGATGGCCATAAAAAAGGCATGACCGAGGTGGCGCGCAACGCACGCCAAATCAGCCGCGCCCTGGATCAATTGGCCGCAGCCAATGGTGCGGGCGATATGTTGCATGGCCTGCCACTCAGCGGCACGGGACACAGCGCTGCGGGCGGGCGCTTGTTTTTCCAAACCCAAGCGCTGGCAGCCGATCTGCCCCTGGCCTTGCCCCAAGGCAAAGCCGATAACCAAATTTTGGGTGTGGTCGCGGCTTTACAAAAAATCGTGCATGGCGGGAACAGTTTCACCACCGCCAAAGAGGTGGTGCTGGTATCTAAAGACATCAATATGCGCGTCAAGGCGCGCGCTTTGGGCTTGCCGACCGACGATTACCAAAACGACAAAACGCTAGAAGATGGCGATTTGCTCTACAGCGGCGCAGTGGCGCTGCCGGCTGATTTTTGGCTCAAGCAAGGTAAAAAAGTCGAGAGCTGGAATCAAGGCAGCTACGCTTATTACAAAATCAGCGGCAGTATTGTGCAAGATTGGTTGATTAACCAGTTTGTGTATTTGGAGCTGCCTAACGAAGCGCCTTTTTATGCACGCGTGCAAGAGTTGCGCGACGATGCCGCAGTGATTAAAACGCTGCGCGATTTTGGCCATGCCAAACATGCGGTTTGGGGGGTGAGCGCCCGCAACCGTGAGCAAAATTTTGCGCTCAATTTGTTGATGGACCCTGAGATTGATTTGGTCACGCTGGCGGGCAATGCCGGCACGGGCAAAACCTTGATGGGCTTGGCTGCCGCCCTGACGCAGGTGCTGGACGAGCGTCGCTACAGCGAAATCATCATGACGCGTGCGACGGTCAATGTCGGCGACGACATAGGCTTTTTGCCCGGCACCGAAGAAGAAAAAATGGGCCCGTGGATGGGCGCGCTTGACGATAACCTAGAGTTTTTGGCGAAAAACGATTCGGGTGCCGGCGGCGCTGGCGAGTGGGGCCGTGCGGCGACGAATGATTTGATACGCGCCAAAATCAAAATCAAAAGCATGAACTTTATGCGCGGCCGCACTTTCATGAATAAGTTTTTGATTGTGGATGAGGCGCAAAACTTGACCCCCAAACAAATCAAAACACTGATTACTCGGGCTGGCCCGGGTACAAAAATCGTTTGCATGGGGAATTTAGCGCAAATCGACACGCCTTATTTGACCGAAGGCTCATCGGGCTTGACCTATTTGGTGGACAAGTTCAAAGGCTGGACGCACAGTGGCCATGTCACCTTGGCTCGTGGGGAGCGCTCGCGCTTGGCTGACTATGCCAGTGATATTTTATAAAATAAAGCAAAACTCCTAAAAAATGAGCTGCTCAGGCAGGTTTCATAGGTCTTAGAGCTATAAAAAGGCTTATTTTTTTGGCCTGGAAGTTTGCAAAAAAAACGGCAGACGTGATAGCGGCATGGCAAATGCAAGCCGAGGCTTCTGTTGATAGTGGTGTGGGCTTGCCGTGAGTCTCTAGGTATTTGATTCTTGGGGGATTTCAGGCTATAATGGCAGACAATTCGACCAAACGGGCGCAATCCAAACGCCCGTTTTTTTTTGGTTTTTACTTTTATACACATGAGTTGGCAAGCAATTATTGAAACCACGGTGCGGGGCATGGGCTACGATTTAATCGAGCTCGATCGCTCTGCGGGCGGTTTGCTGCGCGTCACGCTTGATTTTCCTTGGGTCGCTGGTGCGACTGAGCAGCAAATCACGGTTGAAGACTGTGAGCGCGTGACCCGCCAGCTGCGTTACACCCTAGAAGTGGAAAATGTGGATTACCGCCGCTTAGAGGTGGCTTCTCCCGGCATTGATCGGCCGCTGCGCAGCACGCCCGACTATGCGCGTTTTGAAGGTGAAATTGTAGATTTGATTTTGAAAGAGGGTTTGGGCGAGGCGGCTGCCGGTACGGGCTTGGCCGCCAATCGCAAAAAATTTCGGGGCACGCTGGAAAAAGCCGATGACGATGCTTGGCGCGTGCTCTGGTCGGATGAACCCGCGCCCAAGCCGGGTCAGAGGGTGAGTAAGAAAAAAGAAGCGGCGCCTTTGCAGGCGTTGACATTTGTTTTAGACGAGGTGCGCGAAGCGCGGCTAGCGCCCATCGTTAACTTTAAAGGGCGGCAGTTAAAAGCTGAGCCATCTAAGAATAGAGGAGAAGCGAATGAATAAAGAAATGTTGATGCTCGCCGATGCCATTGCGCTGGAGAAAAACGTCGAGCGCGATGTGGTTTTCGCCGCGATCGAAGCGGCGCTGGCACAGGCGACCAAAAAATTCCACCACAAAGAGGCCGATGGTGGCGAGATGGAAGTTCGTGTCAGCATGAACCGCGACACGGGCGACTACGAGACTTTCCGCCGCTGGTTGGTGGTGGCTGATGACGCGGGTTTGCAAAACCCGGCAGCCGAAGAAATGCTGATGGATGCGCGCGAACGGATCGCCGACATCGATGTGGGCGACTATTTGGAAGAGCCGATGGAGTCGGTGCCAGTCGGTCGCATCGGTGCCATGACGGCCAAGCAAGTGATTTTGCAAAAAATTCGCGATGCCGAGCGCGAAATGCTGCTGACTGAATTTTTGTCGCGTGGTGAGCAAATCTTCTTGGGCACCGTCAAGCGCTTGGACAAGGGCGACCTCATCGTTGAAAGCGGTCGCATTGAAGGCCGTCTCAAACGCAGCGACATGATCCCGAAAGAGAACCTGCGTGCGGGCGACCGTGTTCGCGCCATGATCATGGGTGTCGACACCACCGCGCGCGGCGCGCCGATCTTGCTCTCGCGCTCAGCGCCGGCTTTCATGATTGAGCTGTTCAAGAACGAAGTGCCCGAGATCGAGCAAGGCGTTTTGCAAATCAAATCGTGCGCCCGTGATGCGGGTTCGCGCGCCAAAATCGCGGTTCACGCGACCGACAAACGCATCGACCCTATCGGCACTTGTGTCGGTGTGCGTGGCTCGCGCGTGAATGCTGTCACCAACGAATTGGCAGGTGAGCGCGTGGACATCGTGCTGTGGAGTGAAGACCCGGCGCAATTTGTGATTGGCGCTTTGGCGCCAGCCAATGTCAGCTCTATCGTCGTGGATGAAGAAAACCATGCAATGGATGTGGTCGTGGACGAAGAAAACCTCGCCATCGCGATTGGTCGTGGTGGTCAGAATGTCCGCTTGGCCTCTGAGCTGACGGGCTGGCGCATCAACATCATGGACGCAAACGAATCGGCACAAAAAGAAGCCGACGAAAGCGCGGGCACGCGCGTGTTGTTCATGGAAAAACTCGATGTGGATGAAGAAGTCGCCGATATCTTGATCGACGAAGGTTTCACCAGCCTCGAAGAAGTGGCCTATGTGCCGCTGGCTGAGATGTTGGAGATCGAATCCTTCGACGAAGAAACGGTGACCGAGCTGCGGAATCGCGCAAAAAATGCGATTTTGACTTTGGCCATTGCCAAAGAAGAAGCGGTTGAATCGGCCAGCCAAGATTTGCGCGAATTAGAGGGTCTCGATGTCGACCTGATCGCGAAATTGACGGCGAACAACATCCTCACACGCGACGATTTGGCCGATTTGGCCATCGACGAGTTAGTAGAAATAACGGGTCAAACCGAAGACGATGCCAAGGCGCTGATCATGAAAGCGCGTGAACACTGGTTCACTGGCGATACGGCGTAACGATTATGGAGGCCCCAGATATATATGAACACCACTGTCTCCGAATTTGCAGTCGAACTCAAGCAAACGCCTGAGAAACTGTTGGAACAACTGAAAAGTGCTGGCGTTGCCAAAAGCGATGCCAGCGATAGCGTGACTGAAGCGGACAAGCAAAAATTATTGGCTTACTTGCAGGCATCTAGCCCACGCAGCGCGGCTAGCGATAAAAAGCTGACGCTGACGAAAAAAACCACCTCTGAAATCAAGCAGGCTGATGCTACTGGCAGAGCCCGCACGATTCAAGTGACGACGAAAAAACAGCGCACCTTTATCAAACGCGATGAAGAAGAGCGTGCGCCAGCCGCCCTTGCGGCCGAGCCTGAAGTGCAGGCGGCTGCGATCACCAGCGTTTCTGACGAAGAGTTGGCGCGTCGCGGCAAAGAGGCTGAGCGCCAAGCGGAATTGATCCGTCGCCAAGAAGAAGAGCTGGCCGAAAAAATTCGCCAACGCGAGCTGACGAAAAAAGCCGCAGACGCGAAAAAAGAAGAAGCCGACACGGCAGCGCAAGCTGCCACTCCAGCCGCAAAAGCCGACGCGCCCGTTGCTGATGCGCCGGTGCAAGCCGCTACACCCGCCTCTACTGCACCAGCGACTGCGCAAGCTGCTGCTGCACCGATTGCAGAAAAAGCTGCGCCCAAAGCCGAAGCCCAGCCTAGCGCCGAAGAGTTGGCCGCGAAAAAAGCGGCTGAAAAAGCCGCCGCTGAAAAAGCCCAAGCTGCCGCCGATGCCGCCAAAGCCAAAGACTTGGTCGAGCGTCGTACGAAAGCGCTGGATGAAGCTGCTGCGATTCGCGCCATGATGAGCGCGCCTAAGCGCGTGTTGGTGGCGAAGAAGCCAGAAGAAGTCGCTGCGGAAAGCAAAAAAGGCACGCTGCACAAACCCGAAGTGAAGCCGGGCGCTGCAAAAAAACCGGGCGAAGCTGCCAGCACCGTCGGTGGCAAAAAAGAAGTCAAATCAGAAAAACTCTCTTCGAGCTGGAGCCCTGACAGCGACGCGAAAAAACGCGCCATCAAAACCCGTGGCGATGCCTCGGGTGGTGTGGGCCGTAATAACTGGCGCGCTGGTCCTCGCGGCAAAAAACGCGGGCACCATGATGACCACCACGGTGGTGAAGAAGCACAGCAAGAAACGCGCGTACTCGAAATACATGTGCCTGAGACCATCACGGTATCCGAGTTGGCGCACAAAATGGCGGTCAAGTCGTCTGAAGTCATCATGCGTTTGATGAAGTTGGGCCAAATGGCCACCATCAACCAGCCTTTGGACCAAGACACGGCCATGATCGTGGTTGAAGAGTTAGGCCACAAAGCCATCGTCGCCGCCTTGGACGATCCGGAAGCCTTTACCGAAGAAGAAGTACAAGCCCACGATGCAGAGTTGCTGCCGCGTGCGCCTGTTGTCACGGTCATGGGTCACGTTGACCACGGGAAAACATCGTTGCTCGACAGTATCCGCCGCACCAAAGTGGCAACGGGTGAGGCCGGTGGCATTACCCAGCACATCGGTGCTTACCATGTGGAAACGCCGCGCGGCATGGTGTCTTTCCTCGACACCCCTGGCCACGAAGCCTTTACCGCCATGCGTGCCCGTGGCGCGCAGGCAACTGACATTGTGATCTTGGTGGTCGCCGCCGACGATGGCGTGATGCCACAAACGCGCGAGGCGATTAAACACGCCAAAGCTGCGGGCGTGCCTATCGTGGTTGCGATCAACAAAATCGACAAACCCGATGCCAACCCTGACCGCGTGAAAAACGAGTTGGTGGTGGAAGAGGTCGTGCCCGAGGAATTCGGTGGCGAGTCGCCTTTCGTTTCGGTCTCGGCCAAAACCGGTGCCGGTATCGACGAGCTGCTCGAACAAGTGCTGCTGCAAGCGGAGGTGTTGGAGCTGAAAGCAGCCGTCGACGCCAGCGCGCGCGGTTTGGTCATCGATGCGCGCTTGGACAAAGGTCGCGGCCCTGTGGCCACGATTTTGGTGCAATCTGGTACTTTGAGAACGGGCGATGTGGTGTTGGCGGGCGAGACCTATGGTCGCGTGCGTGCCATGTTGGACGAAAACGGCTTGGCGATCAAATCGGCTGGCCCGTCTATTCCGGTTGAGATCCAAGGTCTGGCTGATGTGCCACGCGCGGGTGACAAGTTTATGGTGATGAGCGACGAGCGCCGCGCGCGCGAAATCGCCACTTACCGTGCCGGCAAGTTCCGCAATACCAAATTGGCTAAACAACAGTCGGCCAAGCTTGAGAACATCTTCAGTGATTTGTCAGCGGGCGAAGTCAAAACCCTGCCGCTTATCATCAAAGCCGATGTGCAAGGCTCGCAAGAGGCTTTGGCCACATCGCTGCTCAAGCTCTCGAACGACGAAGTCAAAGTGCAGATCATCTTCAGTGCCGTTGGCGGCATCAGCGAGAGCGATGTGAATTTGGCGATTGCGTCGAAAGCGGTCATCTTGGGCTTCAACACCCGTGCCGATGTGGGCGCGCGCAAAGTGGCCGAAGGCAATGGCATCGACATTCGTTACTACAACATCATTTACGATGCCGTGGACGATGTGAAAGCGGCCATCAGTGGCATGCTGACACCGGACAAGAAAGAGGAAGTCATCGGCACGGCCGAGATTCGCCAAGTCTTCCGTGTCTCGAAAATCGGCTCGATCGCTGGCTGTATGGTTACCAACGGTGTGGTGCGTCGCAATGCGCGTTTGCGTTTGCTGCGTCAGAACATGGTCATCTTCACCGGCGAACTCGAATCCCTCAAACGCTTCAAAGACGATGCGAAAGAGGTCAAAGAGAATTTCGAGTGCGGCTTGAATATCAAAGGTTACAACGATATTGAAGAAGGCGATGTGCTGGAGTTCTTTGAAATCCGCGAGATTGCAAGAACGCTGGACTAAAGCAAAACGCAGACTGCATGAGGCAAAAAAGGGCAATGAGGCCCTTTTTTGCTTTTTTAAGTATGATTTGATTAAAAAAAGCCGTCAAACCTACCTGAGCAGCTATTAAAAAAGAAGTGGTTGGGGGTGGTTTTTCGGCTAACTCAAAGCCGCAGTTCTACCAAGAAAGCGCTTGAACAATCAGCGCTATATGGTTATTTTGATACGGATTTCTTTTGTCGGCAAACCGTTTGCATTAAGATGTGCCAGCAATTGCGGCGTCAATTGGCGCAGCTTGCTGGCGCTAGCCGCATGGGGTACGAGGATGTACCAAACGCCGTCTTCTAGGCCCGCGGCTTTGCTGGCAGCCACCAGCGCCTTGGGCAATAGCGGTGCAATCGCCGTTAGGCGCTCTTTGGATTTGGCGGCGAGAAAACGCAGGCTGCTCAACTCGCTGGAGTGTTGCAGCACCTCGTCAAAAGACTGGGCATCGTGGCGGGCAGAGGGCTTGGACATGGCTCGTTGAAAAACGCAAAAAAGGATAGTCAGTGCAAATCATTATTACGGATTTATCGGGCCACAAAATGCGCTTGCTGGATTTGAGTCTGGCGCGCATTGTGGTGCTCGGTTTTTTAGCGATCAGCATGATTGCTGGGCTGGCTGTTCTAGGCTACCACAGCCTGTTTGTCAGCGACGCGGCGCAAAACTGGCCGGTGCTAGGGCGTTTGCTAAACGCTGGGCCTGCTGCCCATGCGCAAAACAGCCGTTATGTGCGCGAGAACTTGGATGTGCTGGCCACCAAAGTAGGCGAAATGCGCGTCAAAATGGGCACGCTTGACGAGTTGGCCAAGCGTGTCTCAACCCAAACAGGCGTCAAGCCTGAGACAGTGCCGACACCGCCGGGTATGGGCGGCGCACTGGTGGGCAGCAGCCCTTTGAGCATGGGCGAGTTAGACGCGCTGCTTGCGGCTTTGGACCAAAGCAGCGATGAGCGCTTGAATTACTTTGCCCAAATCGAAAGCCGCCTATTCGACGAAAAAGTGCGCAAGATGATGGTGCCCACGCAGCGCCCGCTGGCCAATGCGCCCTTGGGCTCGGCCTTTGGCTGGCGCAGGGATCCCTTCACGGGGCGCTCGGCCATGCACACCGGCCTCGACTTTGCGGGTGCGGCTGGTACGCCCATTTTGGCCGCTGCGGGTGGTATCGTCGTCACGCAAGAGCTGAACACCGATTACGGCAATATGGTCGAAATTGACCACGGCAATCAGTTGATCACGCGCTATGCCCATGCGTCTAAAGTCATGGTCAAAAAGGGCGATTTGGTCACGCGTGGCCAAGTCATCGCTGCCGTTGGCTCAACGGGTCGCTCGACAGGCCCGCATCTGCATTTCGAGGTTTTTTTGCAAGGCCAGCGCCAAGACCCTTGGCCCTTCTTGCAAGCGGGTAGTAATTTGGCCAGCGCTGCGCCGCAAGCGGTGCCTGCTGTCACCACAACAGCCTTGGTAAAGACGCCTTTGGCACATACCCCAGCAGCGCTGGCGCTCCATCAGCCCTAGTGCTGGCACTAGCGGGTAACTTCGCCCGCTTGTACATTTCTTTTAGATTGCGCATAGGCCAGCAAGTTCTCGCCTAAATTATTTTGCGCGGTCAATTGCTTACTGATGGCGGCATAGTGGGGCTTACATGCTTGCAAGGCGAGCCAATCCTCAGCGCTCGGGCGTTCAGTTTGCAAGCCATTCCACAGACCCTGCCACTTTTGCGCCGCTGCGGGCAGTTGCACTGCTTGCATAAAGGCTTCAAGCTTGGGCGCGTGGGCGCCATCGTCTTGCGGATAGATCTGCCACACAAAAGGCTTACTTGCCCAAATAGCGCGCACCAGGCTGTCTTCGCCGCGCACAAAATTGATGTCGCAAGCCCAGAGCAGGTGATCAAAGTCAAGCTGTGACATAAAAGGCAAATAAGACCAGCGCAAAGTGGCTGCGGCCTTTTGTTCAGCCGCAATGCCGCATTCGCGCAGTGCTTGCTCAAACGCTGCTTG
>CAZUUN010000004.1:27559-32307 GCA_964622735.1 uncultured Burkholderiaceae bacterium
GGTGAGGGCAGGCCGTGCATGCGCTCGACATAGTCTTCGGCGCTTAAATACTCGAGGTTGATATGCAGAGGTTTGCGCACGCAGCCAGCAGCCAACACGGCGGCTGGCGGACGGCAGCCAAAGGCTTCGAGCAGCACATCACCAGCTTGGTAGCAGTGCTCTGCCTCACTCCATAGCCGCACTTCTATGCCGCTGCTGCTGGCATTGGGCGCTAACCAAGCCAGGTGGCTGGCATCGTCGAGCCACAAGCGCACGCTTTGCCCACGCGCGTGCAAATCGCAGGCTAAACGCCAACACACGCCCAGGTCGCCGTAGTTGTCGATGAGCTCGCAAAAAATATCCCACTGCATGGTTAAAGCTGATGCTCGCATGAAAAAAGACCACACAAGGCCACGCCTTGGGCGCCATGTGTTTGGAGTGATTAGAATTCGGCATTATGAATGAGACCCATAGCGCGAGCGCTGATAAGAGCCCGGCGGCGCAGCACCACGACGAGTTGCTGCAGCAAGTGGCCAGCTTGCCTTCGTTGCCGGGCGTGTACCGCTATTTGGCGGCAGATGGTGCGGTGCTCTATGTGGGCAAGGCGAAAAATCTGAAAAAACGCGTGAGCAGTTATTTTCAAAAAGAGCTGGGCGGCACGCGCATAGGCCATATGGTGAGCAAAATTCACCGACTCGAAACGACGGTGGTGCGCACCGAAGCCGAGGCCCTGCTGCTTGAGAACAATCTGATCAAAGCCTTGAGCCCGCGCTACAACATTCTGTTTCGCGATGACAAAAGCTACCCCTATTTGAAAATGAGCGCGGGCACCAACGCGCCCGATGCGCAAAAATTGGGCAAGAACTTCAGCCGCATCGCCTATTACCGCGGCGCGACGGATAAAAAAAGCGATTACTTTGGCCCCTATCCGAATGGCTGGGCGGTGAAAGAAACGATCTTGCTTTTGCAAAAAATTTTTCAACTGCGCACCTGCGAAGACTCGGTCTTTAACAACCGCAGCCGCGCTTGCATGCTGCACCAGATCAAGCGCTGCTCGGCACCGTGTGTGGGTTTGATTGACGCGCCCGCTTATGCGCAAGATGTGCGCAGCGCGCAGCGTTTTTTGCGCGGCGAGACGCAAGATTTGTTAGAGGGCCTGCAAGCGCAAATGATGGCCCTAGCGGCCGATCTAAAGTTTGAGCAAGCGGCGCTGCTGCGCAACCAAATTGGCTCGATCTCGGCGATTTTGGCGCAGCAATCGGTCGAGACCTTAGGCAAAGAAGACATCGACATCTTGGCCGTGCAAGTGCAGGGTGGCCGCGCCTGTGTGAACTTGGCCATGGTGCGCGGTGGGCGCCATTTGGGCGACAGAGCTTATTTTCCGACCCATGTAGAAGATGGCGTGCACTTGGCGCAAGGCGATGAAGAAGTGATAGCCAGCGCGCAAGAGGTGCCGAGTTTGGTTTTGAATGCCTTTGTTGCCCAGCACTATGCGGGGGGCGATTTGCCAAGCGCGCTCATCGTCAGCCATGCTTTAGATGCAGATTTGCTGGCGCTGCTGCAAGAAGCTTGCGGGCGCAAACTCAAAGTCACGGTGCAGCCGCGTGAGCAGCGCCGCATTTGGCTCGATATGGCGCAGCAAAACGCGGCGATTCAACTCGCGCGTTTGCTGGACCAAGAGGGCTCGCAGCAAGCGCGCACGCGGGCCTTGGTCGAGGCTTTGGGCCTGCCGCCCGACCATGTGAGCTTGCTGCGCATCGAGTGCTTTGACATCAGCCACACCAGCGGCCAGCACACGCAAGCTGCCTGTGTGGTGTTTGACAAGCACAAAATGCAAAGTGCCGAATACCGCCGCTACAAGATCGATGGCATCACGCCGGGCGATGATTACGCCGCCATGCGCCAAGTGTTGGCGCGGCGTTACGGCAAGCTGCTCGAGGCGCAGCAAGAGGGCGCCGAGGTGCGCATGCCAGACTTGGTGCTGATCGACGGCGGCAAAGGGCAAATCAGCGCCGCACGCGGGGTGTTTGAAGAGTTGGGCATGGACACCAGCTTGCTGGTGGGTGTGGAAAAAGGCGAGGGCCGCAAAGTGGGGCTGGAGGAGTTGGTCTTTGCCGATGGCCGCGAGAAAATTTATTTGGGCGCCGATTCAGCCGCTTTGATGCTGATCGCGCAGATACGCGACGAGGCGCACCGCTTTGCCATCACCGGCATGCGCGCGGCCCGCGCCAAAGTCAGAACCGGCAGCAGCGCGCTGGAGGATATTCCCAGCGTTGGTCCCAAACGCCGCGCCAGTCTCTTGCAGCGCTTTGGCGGCGTGGCGGGTGTGCGTGCTGCCAGTGTTGAGGAGATCGCCACGGTGGATGGCATCTCGCACGAACTGGCAGAAGTGATTTACCGCGCCCTGCATTGAAATCGCCACCGCAGCGCCTATTTACTGCGTGTTCGCACTGCGCCATGCTTTTTAAGCATTTTTTGAATATTTTAGGGCGTCAAACCTGCCTGAGAAGCTATTAAATCCATAGTAATGACTGACAAGCATTTGCGGCTTTGGCTGATAACGCCAACGCAAACGGCTTTTTATAGTTGGCGCAAACAACGCTGGTTGTTGAATACATTGCTGAATCTACTGTTTGAAGCGAAGGAAAAAATACCATGTGGAAAAAACTAGTCGCCTTGTGGACGCTGCTGCGCGGCGATTTGCGCGCAACCGCCCGCGCTTGGCGCCACCCGGCCACGCCGTTTTGGTTCAAAGCGGGCGTCGTGGCCTTGATCGTGTATTTCTTCTCGCCTATCGACTTCTTGCCTGAGGCGCTGTTCGGACCTTTCGGCTTGTTAGACGATGTCGTCTTGTTGCCGATGGCGCTGGCTTTTTTGCTGCGGCGCTTGCCTCTGGGCATTGTGCACAAGCCCCGCATTCCATCTGCTTAAAGTGCAAAGGTGAATTTTCCAGCACGGACAAAGACAAAAGCGCCCGAGGGCGCTTTTGTCTTTGTGGCTTGCAGCCGACTGGCTTCTATTAACTAGCGCTGCAAACGCAGTAGCACATCTTGCACGGTGGTGTCGGTATCGACTTCTAGGCTAGGGTGGGGCAAGGCCGCAATAGCCGTGCTGCTCAAGCCTGTCGCGACCACGATCAAGCCAGCATCAAGCAGTGCCGCAGCCACTTCGCCAGGGGCGCTGTAGCGTTCGGCCTGCAGCAAGTAGCTGTGCTGGTCTTGGGCGTACAGGCGCGCTTCGAGCTGCTGTGCCAAAGCCAAGGCGGCAGTCGGCTCACCGCTGATGGCGATCAGTTGGGCGCATTGGTGCTTTTGCCCCGCGCGCGTGGCAGCATCAATCACTTGTGCAGTTTGGCCGCGTGGCGCCTCATTGGCATTGATCAACATGCCAGCGGCAACGGTGTTGTTGCTTAGGCGGTCGATCAGAATAAAGCCGCCCGTGTCGCGGTTGCTGGTGTAGGGGTCAAACGCAATCACGCGGTCAAGCTTGAGCTGCACCACGCCGATCTCATTCATCTCTAATTGAGTCGTAGGGCTGGTCTCTTGCGTGTTCACATTGAGCTTATGGCGGAAACCGGTGACGGTGGCTTGCACCGTTTTGGTACCGATCTTGAGCAAAAAGCTGCGGCCTGCGCTGAGTGCTTGCTCGTGCATCCACACCAAATTCGCTTCAAACTGATTGCCTACGCCAGCGGGCTGGTCTAGTCTGCAAATCACATCGCCGCGCGAGATGTCTATTTCATCAGCCAAGGTCAGCGTGATGGATTGGTTGGCTACGGCTACCGGCAAATCACCGTCTGCGGTGACGATGCGCGTGACCACGCTCTCGTGGCCGCTGGGCAAAACGCGCACGCGCGTACCAGGGGTAATGCTGCCACCCGCAATCGTGCCGGCAAAGCCCCGGAAGTCGAGGTTGGGACGGTTGACCCATTGCACCGGCAGGCGGAAGGCTTGCTTGGCTAAATATTCTTCGTCGAGCGGCACATTTTCTAGGTGTGACATCAGCACGGGGCCGGTGTACCACGGTGTGTTGCTGCTGCGCTCGACTAGGTTGTCGCCCGCTACGCCGCTGATCGGAATGACCGTGATGCCTTGCAAACCAATTTGCTTGGCAAAGGCCAAATACTCGTCTTTGATGGCGTTGAAGGTGGTTTCAGAATAATCCACCAAGTCCATCTTGTTCACCGCCACGACCACATGGCGAATGCCGATGAGCGAGACCAGTGTTGAATGGCGGCGCGTTTGCACCAGCATGCCTTTGCGGGCATCGATCAAAATAATGGCCAAGTCGGCGGTCGAGGCGCCGGTGATCATATTGCGCGTGTATTGCTCGTGGCCAGGGGTGTCGGCAACGATGAATTTGCGTTTGTCGGTGCTGAAAAAACGGTAAGCTACATCGATGGTGATGCCTTGCTCGCGCTCGGCCGCCAAGCCGTCAAGCAGCAGCGCGTAATCAATCTCTTCGCCGCGTGTGCCGACTTTTTTGCTATCGGCTTCGAGCGCTAGTAGCTGGTCTTCGAACAGCATTTTCGACTCCCACAAGAGCCGCCCAATGAGGGTGCTTTTGCCATCGTCGACGCTGCCGCAGGTGATGAAGCGCAGCAGGCTTTTTTGCTCGTGCTGCTTGAGATAGGCGTTGATGTCGCTTGAAATCAGATCAGAAACGTGTGCCATATTAGAAATACCCCTCTTGTTTTTTCTTCTCCATCGACGCCGCGCTGTCGTGGTCGATCATGCGGCCTTGGCGCTCTGAAGTGGTGGTCAGCAGCA
>CAZUUN010000005.1:0-28125 GCA_964622735.1 uncultured Burkholderiaceae bacterium
AAAGTGCCTAAAGCGGTGTATTTGGCAGAAAAAGTTAAACGCTCGCCTGCTGGCAAGGCCGACTACCCTTGGGCGAAGAAATTCGCGGCTGAAGGTCCAGCCTTGGCTTAAAGCTTAGGTTTGTTTCCGCTAGAAAAAAAGCGCCGTAAGGCGTTTTTTTTCATGGCCCGCTTGCGCATTCAGGCGCAAGCAGCCGGATAGGTGAAAACCCTTGATATAAAACAATAAAACCATTGTGGATATATGGGAATTATTGATGTGGCGCAAGAAAGACCCTACTCATTTTCGGCTTAATAAGGTATGCGGGGGTTGTCCCCGTTCACCACTGAAATGAGACCCTCATGAGAAAAATCCTGTTTGCCGCTGCCGCCCTGATGACTTTAAGCGCTGGGAGCGTTTTGGCCCAAGAAGCCAACAGCCCTTGGATGCTGCGCGCCCGCGCTGTGCATCTCGACAGTGCCAACAAAGACAGTACTGGTTTGAACTTGAGCGTCAACAATAAAACCATGCCCGAAGTGGATGTGAGCTATTTCTTCACGCCCAATGTCGCCGCTGAACTGATTTTGACCTACCCACAAAAGCATGATTTGCGCTCTAACGGCAACAAAATCGGCACGGTCAAACACCTGCCGCCAACGCTGCTGGCGCAATACCACTTCACCCAATTTGGCGCGCTCAAGCCCTATGTTGGCGCGGGCATCAACTACACGCGTTTTTCTGGCGTCAACTTTGACCCAGCGGTGGTCGCAGCTCTTGATCCTTCGGTCAAGAAAAACAGCTGGGGCGGCGCCCTGCAAGTGGGTGTGGATTACGCACTCGACAAAAACTGGTCGCTCAATTTCGATGTGAAAAAAGTCTACATCCAAACCGATGTTCGCTCTTTTGGTGCCAAAGTCGGCACTTTCAAAATTGACCCTGTGCTCGTCGGCGTGGGCGTGGGTTATCGCTTCTAAGTTCTTGTACTGTATGTACCAGCAGCGCCTGCGGGCGCTGTTTTTATTTATAGCGGCATAATCGTCAGCCATGCGACACCTTTGCCAACTGCCTTCTGGTCCTGCCTTGTTTTTTGGCATGATTTTGGCATTTCAGACCGTCAAACCTGCCTGGGCAGCTATTGAAAACGAAGTGTTGGATTCGGCCAGCTGCATCGCCCCTTATCAATTCATCGAACTGCAAGAGCAAGACACGGCCACGGTGCAAGACAGCTATGGCAGCCGCAGCGCGGTGCTGGGCATGTACGAGCGCATCAGTCCCGATGGCCGCTTTGTGCTGCGCTCCTTCTCGGGCCGCAAGTTGGGCGATGTGGCCTTGATCGAGCTGCCCGCGAGCAGCGCGCAGCCGCTGGCCGCAGTCGTGCGCACTTTCCGCACGCCGCTGCAGAACGAGGCTTTTCCGGTGCAGGGCAGTTGGCGCTATTTGGTCAACCCCGATGGCAGCCATTATGTTTTTGCCGATGTGTTGGCGCGGCAGCAAAAAGCCCAGCGCGTGTTTAAGGGCGGTATGACGGGCTTTTATGCCGCTGCGGCCGAGTTGCCTGCCAGCGCTGCTGACCCTGCGGATGTGGTGCAAATCCGCAGCCTGAGCTGGCCCTTGGGCGACGGCCTGGACACGCAAGGCCAAGGCAGTTTGACGGCGCGCACCATCAGCGTGAATACGCGCACGCAGCGCATCGTGCACGACAGTGGCCGCGTCAACCTGTGCGGTGAGCGCCGCAAGCAAGACGGCAGCATGTACGCACTGCCCATGATCAGCGTTGATGGCCTAGAGTTCAGCGCCATGCCGCAAATGCCGGCGCAGGGCCAGCCTTTGATGCGCATTTTTTCTTTTACACCGTCGGGTCGCGGCTGCGTTTTGCACGACTCGTTTGCACAGGCCAGCAGCAAAACCATTTTTGGCTACCCCCGCGCTGATGCGCCGCCTAGCGGGCAGGGCGGCGACTTGGCTTATATGTATCGCGGCAAAATTTATTGGTACAGCCGCGCTTTGCAGCAAGCCTTTGCGCTCACACCGCCACTGCCACCGGGTGCTGCTGGCCGCGGCGAATGGGTGGCGACGGCATTCCCCGGTATCACACGCGATGGCCGCATCATTTATGGCGCCACTTGGAGCGACTGCAGCAGCAAACCCTGTCGCCAGCGCGTGGGTTATGTAGTGGCCGACCCGTATCAACTGCCGGCCGTGCGCGCGCGCTTGACGACGGCATCATCTGCCCAAAAACCTACGCGCTTACCCGCTTGCATCAGCCCAGTTGAAGTGTTGGCCGAGCGCGCCGCCTTTGCCCAAGCGCGACAATTGCCAGATTAAGCGCTTGTGGTAGCGCAAAGCTTGAATTTGAGGTCGAAATAGCTGTTTTAAGCCGTCAAACCTGCCTGAGAAGCTATTAAATAAGTAGTGCTAGGCTTGCGGTGCCCTTGGGCTTGGTGTGAAAGGGCCGCTCGAGTGAAAAAGCCCACGCACTTATAATCAAAAATTATCGACTGCACTGCCACGCGCGCATCCTCTTTTATGACCACCACTGCCTCGCCGACCACACCGCCTGCTGCCCCGTCAGCGGCGCCCGTTGTGCATGGCAAGTTGTGGCAGTTTTACCAACTGTCCAAGCCGCGCGTGGTGCAACTGATTGTTTTTTGCGCCCTGATCGGCATGGTGTTGGCCGTGCCTGGTATGCCTGACCGTGACGAAGCAGTACAAATTTTGTGGTCTTGTCTGGGTATTTGGTTGGTGGCGGGCGCGGCTGCGGCCTTCAACTGTTTGGTGGAAAAAACCATAGACGCCAAAATGAAACGCACCGCGTGGCGACCCACCGCGCGCGGCGAGTTAAGCGATAGGCAGGCACTGGCCTTCTCGGCTGTGATGTGCCTTTTGGGTTGCGTCTTGCTGGCCTATTTTGCCAATTGGCTCACCATGTGGCTGACGCTGGCGACCTTTGTTGGCTACGCCATCATTTACACCGTGGTGCTCAAGCCTTTGACACCGCAAAACATCGTCATCGGCGGTGCCTCTGGCGCCATGCCACCGGTCTTGGGTTGGGCGGCGATGACCAATGCCGTTACGGCCGAGTCTATGGTGCTCTGCCTGATCATCTTTTTGTGGACGCCGCCGCATTTTTGGGCGCTGGCGCTCTACCGCGTCGAAGACTACCGCAAAGCCGGTCTGCCCATGCTGCCCGTCACCCATGGCAACGCGTTCACGCGCTTGCACATCCTGCTCTATACCTTTGTCTTGTTCGCCGCTTGTTTGATGCCCTACCTCATCGGCATGAGTGGCCTGATTTATTTGCTCACCGCCATTATCTTGAGTGTGGGTTTTTGCTGGTACGCGTTTCGGCTGTGGCGCAACTACTCAGATGCGCTGGCGCGCGCAACCTTCCGTTTCTCATTGGTGCATTTGAGCGTGCTTTTTGCGGCATTATTGCTCGATCATTATGTAAGCTTGTGAGTCAGAGCGACTGGCGTTATCATCCGCAAAACTAGAATGATTGAATGCCATGTTACTCATAAAAACACTCAGGGGACGAGATGCATTGCAAGACCGCAATAGTGCACTCACACAAAAACAGCGCCAAATACTGATCTTGCTCAACGGCAAGCGCAGCAGCCGCGAGGTGCTCGCCATGATGGGGCAAGAGACCACCAAAGACATCGTGCACCTATTGGAGTTGCGCTATTTGGTGGCACAAGATGCCGACACCTCGACCGACTTCCAAGGCTCAGCCCACGGCGAAATTTGGGATGTGAGCGAATTCAACGAAGACCAAGACCTGCCCTCGCAGTTCTAGCCATCCAAACTGCCCTCGCATGAGTCTGCGCGATTTGCCCGAAGATGCCAGACCGCGCGAAAAAATGCTCGCTCGCGGCCCTGCCGCTTTGTCTGACAGCGAGTTGCTCGCCTTGCTATTGCGCACGGGCGTGGCGGGCAAAAATGTGCTGCACTTGGCGCAAGACATGCTTGATGCGCATGGCGGCTTGCGCGGTTTGCTGCAAGCGCCCGCGGCGCAATTACAAGGTATCAAAGGCATGGGCGCGGCCAAATTGTGCCAACTGCAAGCGGTGCTAGAGCTGACGCGCCGCGCCTTGGCACAAGAGCTGGCGCAAAAGCCCGCTTTGCAATCGCCCCAAGCGGTGCGGCAATATTTACAGCTGCATTTGCAGCACAAAACGCACGAGGTTTTTTGCGTACTCTTTCTCAATAACCAGCACGAGTTGTTGGCTTGCGAAGAGATGTTTCGCGGCAGCTTGAGTCAAGCGCAAGTCTATCCGCGCGAAGTCGCCACGCGCGCCTTGCAACTGGGCGCGCAAGCGCTGATCGTGGCGCACAACCACCCCAGCGGCAGCACGGCGGTCAGCCAGGCGGATTTGCAAATCACCACGCAGCTCAAGCAAGCCTTGGCGCTGATAGATGTGCGGCTGCTCGACCACATCATCATTGCGGGTGTGGCCACGCATTCCATGGCCGAGCACGGCCAAATCTAATTTGGGCCGTGGCTTGTCCGGCTGAACTTAAACGCCCGCTTGGTGGGCTTGTTCGTCAGCGTGGTAAGAGCTGCGCACCATGGCGCCGACGGCGGCATGCTTAAAGCCCATGGCGATGGCCTGTGCCTCAAACATTTTGAAGGTGTCAGGCGTGACATAGCGGCGCACGGGCAAGTGCGCGTTGCTCGGGGCTAAATACTGGCCGATGGTGAGCATGTCGATGTCGTGCGCACGCATGTCGCGCATGACTTCTAAAATTTCCTCGTCGGTCTCGCCCAAACCCACCATCAAGCCGCTTTTGGTCGGCGTGTTGGGGTTCAGGGCTTTGAATTTTTTCAGCAAATTCAAACTGAACTGGTAGTCTGAACCTGGGCGTGCTTCTTTGTACAAACGCGGCACGGTTTCTAAATTGTGGTTCATCACATCGGGCGGTGCAGCCGTCAAAATGCCCAAGGCGCGGTCGTCGCGGCCCCGAAAGTCGGGCACCAAAATCTCGATTTGTGTTTGTGGCGAGAGCGCGCGCGTGCGCGTGATGCAGTCCACAAAATGCTGGCTGCCGCCATCGCGCAAGTCGTCGCGGTCCACGCTGGTGATGACGACATATTTCAGCTTGAGCGCGGCGATGGTTTTGGCCAAATTCTCGGGCTCGTTCGCGTCCAGTGGGTCGGGGCGACCATGGCCGACATCGCAAAACGGGCAGCGGCGCGTGCACTTGTCGCCCATAATCATGAAGGTTGCCGTGCCCTTGCCAAAACACTCGCCGATATTGGGGCAGCTGGCCTCTTCGCAAACCGTGTGCAGTTTGTGCTCGCGCAGAATATTTTTGATTTCGTAAAAGCGTGAGTTGGCGCTGCCTGCTTTGACGCGTATCCAGTCGGGTTTTTTCAACACCGGCACGCCTTGCTCGACCTTGATTGGTATGCGCGCCAATTTGGCATGGGCCTTTTGCTTGAGGCTGGCGTCGTAATCGGCAGCGCTTTGCGCCTCGCGTATGGTGTTGGAGCTATCGATAGACATTGCAGGGCTTATCCGCTATAAATAAAAGAGCTGCTCAGGCAGGATTCATGAGCGCAGCGCCTGATTTTACTTGAAGGTGCCAAGGCGCACGCGGCCCTTGCTCTTATCCTTACCTGACTAGCCCTATCGGGCTTTACATGTGTTTACTCCGACTTGGCTGCATCATTGGCGGTGTTCCGCTACTATTTGTAAACTCCTCACAAAAATTCTTATGCGCACCACTTATCACCCTTTCAGTATTCTTTGGCACTGGCTCATCGCTGCCGTGCTGGTCTTGGCTTTTGTACTGGTTTTGAGCGTCGACGACACGCCGGGTTTTAGCCCAGCCAAGCTGCAATTGATGAATTGGCACAAGTGGGCAGGAATCAGCGTGCTGGTGCTCACCTTTTTGCGCATCATCACGCGGCTGATTTACCCTGCGCCAGCTTTGGCGGGGGATGTGCAAATGCCTGCTTGGCAAAAACTGGCCCATCGTTGCACCCTGTTTGCCATGCTGGCGCTGTGCTTGGCAATCCCGCTGGTGGGCTGGGCCATGAGCTCGGCCAAGGGCTTTCCGGTCGTCTGGTTTGGTGTGATTGCACTGCCTGACTTGGTCGCGAAAGACAAAGCGCTAGGGCACAATTTGGCAGAGTTGCACGAGGTCTTAGCTTGGAGTTTGGCCGCTTTGGTCGGCTTGCATACAGCGGCTGCACTCAAGCATCGTTTGATCAACAAAGACAGCGTGTTGCAGCGCATGTTGCCTTGGGGGAAATAAATGCAAATACAAAAAAAATGGGTTGCTTGTTTAGTCCTCGGTCTGGCGGGCTTGAGTGTGTCTGCACTGGCTGCGACACCACCCCAAGCCGCAGCCGCAAAGCCCGCGTTTGCCAAAGTGGCAGCGGCTAAACCCGCGCCCGCCGCGGCGCTGGCGCTGCAAAAAATACTGCCCGCGCAAAGCAGCATACGCTTTACCAGCACGCAAATGGGTGTGCCGGTTCAAGGGCGCTTCACGCAATTGAGTGGCACGGTGCACTTTGATGCCAAAAACCTGGCCGCGACGCGCATTGCGCTGGATGTGCCGGTGGCCAGCGCCACGCTCGATTCAGATGACGCCGATGCCGAGTTGCCCAAAGCCGAATGGTTCGATGCCGCGCGTTTTCCGCAAGCCAACTTTGTGTTGACCAGCGCGCAAGCGGTGGGTGCGGGCGAGTACGAGGTGCAAGGCAGCTTGCGCATCAAAGGGCAAAGCCTGCCGATTAAAAGCCGCGTGCGCATGGTACAAAGCCAAGGCCTTACTTGGGCCAGCGGCAGCTTTCGCATCAGTCGCTTAGCGTACAAAATCGGCGCTGGGCCTTGGGGCGATACCAGCATCGTGGCCGACCCGGTCGATGTGCAATACAAAATTGCGCTCGCTGGTCTCGCGCCGTTTTAATCGCACATTTGTTTTCTTCCATCTACAGGAGTCGCTATGAAAAAAATCCTTGCAACCGTTCTTATTACTGCTGCCGCGGGCATCGCCTATGCCGCGCCTGAGACTTACACAATTGAACCCACGCACACCTTCGTGAATTACGAAGTCAAGCACTTCGGTACCTCGACCAACCGCGGTCGTTTTGGCGAAATCGAAGGCAGCATCACGGTCGATCGCGCCGCCAAAACGGGCAGCGCCAAAATTGTGGTGCACCCAGGCAAGGTCAGCACGGGCGTTGGCGCCATGGACGCGCATCTGCAAGGCAAAGATTTCTTCAATGTGGCGCAATATGCGCAAGCCGTGTTCACGGGCGAGCAGTTCAGTTTTGACAAGCAAGGCAATGTGAGCGCCATCACCGGCAAGCTCGACATGTTGGGCAGCAGCCACCCGGTTACGCTGAAAGCGAAGAACGCTAACTGTTACATCAACCCCATGGTGAAAAAGCAAGTGTGCGGCGGCGATTACGAAGCCGTGATAGACCGCAGCGCTTGGGGTATGAATTACGGTGTCGGCATGATGGGCGCAACGGGCGAGGTCAAGCTCGTCATACAAGTTGAAGCCATCAAACATGACGCAGCAGCCGTGGCCGAGCCGGCAGCCAGTTGATCGCTCAAGCTGCCCTAAAAGGCAGCCGCGACACCCCCAAAGAAGCCCCGCAAGGGGCTTTTTTGTGGCAGAAAGACGGCACACAGGGCTTTCTCTTCATATTTAAGGCTTAAATCGGCATTTAAGTCCGTCAATCCTGCCTGAGCAGCTACGCTATTGATAGTATCTGACGGCTAAAATGCGAGTGCTTGCTGACTTACTGGCGCTGCTATCTAAGGTCTAAGCTGGAGAAGCTGAAGCCGGATTGTGAAGTCTGGCTAGCACCTAAGCTTAGAGTGGTTTTATCTAGTATTTTCTATAGAAAGTGTGTATCAGATTGTTTTGATTGATTAAAGTGATTTGGATACCTACATGTTCTGGTTTTATATACAGTTGAAATCGGTGCTAGATCAGCGGAAGCTCGCAAGTTTTTGATTTTTCGTCTTTGTAATATATTTCTATAAACTATTGATTTATAAGAAAAAAAATATAAAATTGATACATTCAAGAGCTAAGTTCCCATTTCTAAAGTGGGATTTTGTGGGATTCAATGAGCCATCAACTGTTAGGACGAGAGCAAGTCGCGCTGGATGCCAAGCACAGACTTTCTTTGCCCACGCGGCACCGCGCGGCAGTTGCAGCGCTGTGCGCCAACAAACTCGTTTTGACTGAGCACCCCGATGGCTTTTTGGTCTTGATGCCTGAGCCGAAATGGCAAGTCTTTTCCGCCCAATTTGTCGGCGCGCCCATGAGTAGCCAATGGCTCAAACGCATCGTGCTCGGCAGCGCTGTTTTTTGCGAGTTAGATGCGGCCAACCGCTTGGTGCTGCCGCAAGAATTACGCGAGAGTGCGGGCATCGACAAGCAAGCTTATTTAGTGGGCGTAGGCGACCATTTTGAATTGTGGAGCCCTGAGGAATACCAAGCGCGCGTGGCGAAACAAAAACTCGCCCATGCACGCGAGCGCGAGCAAGACGAGGCCAGTGCTTTGCAAGCGGCTAAAAATGAGGTGCGTTGGTAATGAGCGCCTCTGACTTCACCCACCAAACCGTCTTGCTGCACGAGGCGGTAGATGCGCTGGTGCACGATGCGAATGGCCATTACATCGATGGCACTTTTGGCCGTGGTGGGCATACGCGTTTGATCTTGGCGCGTTTGGGTCCGGCTGCGCATGTCACCGCCTTTGACCGCGATGCACAAGCCATTGCGGCGGCCAGCGCCATCGATGATGCGCGTTTGCGCATGTGCCACGCGGCCTTTAGCGCGATTGCTGATTTGCCTGCTGCCAGTGCCGACGGTGTTTTGCTCGACTTGGGCATCAGCTCGCCACAGATTGACGACCCTGCGCGCGGGTTTTCATTTCGGCACAGCGGCCCCTTGGATATGCGCATGGATACCAGCAGCGGCCTAAGCGTGGCCGACTGGTTGTTGACGGCGCAAGCGCCTGAGCTCGAGCGCATCATTCGCGACTATGGCGAAGAGCGCTTTGCTAAAAACATTGCCAAAACCATTGTTGCGCGCATCGCCGCGCAAGGGCGCATCAACACCACCCAAGAGTTGGCCAGTTTAGTCGCCAGCGTGGTGAAAACACGCGATGGCGCGCAGCACCCAGCCACGCGCACTTTTCAAGCGCTACGCATTTTTATCAATGCCGAGCTGGAACAGCTAGAGTTGGCTTTGCAGGCCTGCATGACGGTACTCAAACCCGGTGGTCGTTTGGTGGTGATCAGCTTTCATTCGCTTGAAGACCGCATCGTCAAGCAGTTCATGGCGGCGCAAGCGCGCGAGGTGTTTGACCGGGAAGATGCGATGTGGATGCTGCGCCAAGAAGTGCGCGAAATGCCTTTGCGTGTGCTGAATCGCATCAAACCCAGCCCGGAAGAAATTGCCTGCAACCCACGCGCCCGCAGTGCGGTGATGCGTGTGGCCGAGCGTACTGCCGCGCAGTTGAGGGGTGGCGTATGAGCATCGCGCGCATCAACTTGATCTTGCTGGTCTTGGTTTTGCTGAGTGCAGCCTTTTTGGTGCGTACCCAATACCAAGCGCGCCAAACTTTTATGCAGCTTGAAAAAGCGGGCAGCACGGCCCACAGTTTGGCCGTTGAGCGCGAAACCCTAGAGGTCGAAAAACGCGCCGAGTCGTCGAATAGCAAAGTCGAGCGCCTGGCAACGACGCGTTTGAATATGCGCCCGAGCACTGCCGGTGCGGTGCGCTATGTGCGCGCGCCACAAGACGGAGCGCAGCCATGAGCTCCAAAAGCGTGAACTACACCTCTAGCCCCTTGCTCACCAGCAAAGCGCCGGTATGGCGCAGCCGTTTGTTGGTGGTGTTCTTGGCCTGTGGTTTTTGCGGCTTGGCGGCGCGTGCGGCCTACATCCAAGTTGTAAACCAAGAGTTTTTTATTAAAAAAGGCGAGGTGCGTTATGCGCGCACGCCCGAGCTGCCAGCCAATCGCGGGCGCATCTTGGATCGCAATGGTGCCATTTTGGCTTCGAGCGTGCCGGCGCCTAGCGCCTGGGCGCAGTTGGACGAGTTTGAGGCCAGCCCAGCGCAGTTGCGTCAGTTGGCCCACATTTTGGGGCTGACCCAAGCCCAGATGCAAAAAAAGCTCAAAGGCAAGTCCTTTGTTTGGCTCAAGCGGCAAATGGATGCGGGCACTGCTGAAAAAATCGCCGCCCTGAAAATCAAAGGCGTCTATACACGCAAGGAATACCGTCGCCAATACCCCGAGGGTGAAGCGGTGGCCCAAGTGGTGGGGCTGACGAACATCGATCAGTTCGGGCGCGAGGGCATAGAGCGGGTTTACAACGACACCTTGGCAGGGCGTCCAGGCTCGCGTCGCGTGATCAAAGACCGCTTGGGTCGCGTGATCGAAGACAGCGACATCGTGGAGCCACAAGAAGGCCAAGATGTGCACTTGAGCATCGATGGCCGGATGCAGTTCATGGCCTATCAAAAACTGCGCGATGCGGTTTTGTTGCATAAAGCCGCATCGGGCAGCATCGTGATGTTGGATGGACAGACGGGTGAAGTATTGGCCATGGCCAATTACCCGAGTTATGACCCGAATGTACGAACCAATATCGACCCGGTTCGCACGCGCAATAGTTCGGTGATGGACATGTATGAACCTGGATCAAGCTTGAAGCCCATCACGGTGGCTTTGGCCCTGAGTGAAAATGTGGTCAAGCCTGAAACGGTTTTCAATACCGCACCCGGCTATATCAATGTGACGGGCTCTATCATCCGCGACACGCACTCCAACGGCCTGCTCACGGTGAACCAAATCATTCAGAAGTCGAGCAATGTGGGCACGGTCAAAATTGCGCAAATGCTCGATAGCAAAGACATGTGGGAGATGCTCACGCGGGTGGGTTTCGGGCAAAAGCCGAGTTTGAAATTCCCGAGTGCGACTGGTGGCCGCTTGCGCCATTACAAAAGCTGGCGTCCAGTGGAGAAAGCCACCATCAGCTACGGCTATGGCATTTCCGCCAGCTTGTTGCAAATGGCGCAGGCGTATACGATTTTTGCCAGCGATGGTTACTTTCTTCCGGCCACATTGGAAAAACAAAACGAAGCCGTCACGGGTGAGCGCGTGCTCAGCAGCCGCGATGCTGGACGCATGCGCAGCATGATGCAAATGGTGACGCAAGCTGGCGGCACGGGTACGCAAGCAGCCATCAACGGCTATAGCGTCGGTGGCAAAACGGGCACGGTGCACAAGCTCGTGAATAACTCCTATGCCGAGAAGCAATACAGCGGTTTCTTTGTCGGCTTTGCGCCGGTCAATAACCCGCGCATCATTGCGGCGGTCATGATTGACGATCCGCGCAGCGGTTCGTATTACGGCGGCACGGTGGCAGGTCCAGTATTCAGTGGCGCGGTGCAGCAAGCGCTGCAGATTTTGCAAGTGCCCCCCGACTTGCCTTTGCAAAACACGATGGTCGCGCAGCAGAGCGAAAGGGGCAGCGATGCAACACCTTGACGACCTGCAGCAGTTGAACGCACGCTTGCAGGCGCTGGGTGCAAAAGCCCTGTGCGTGGACGATCGCAAGCTGCAAGCGGATGACGCTTTTATTGCTTGGCCTGGCTATGGCATCGATGCGCGGCAGTTTGTGGCTCGTGCGCTGGCGCGTGGCGCTGTCGCTTGCGTGGTCGAGGCGCAAGGCGCTGCGGCTTGGGACTTGAATGATGAGCGCGTCTACGCCGTGACGGGCTTGAAAGCGCAAGCGGGTGCTTTGGCGGCGCTGTTTTATGGCCAGCCCAGCGCGCAGTTGGCAGTTTGTGCCTTTACTGGCACCAATGGCAAAACTTCTAGTACTTGGTGGCTGGCGCAAGCGCTGGAGCAATTGGCCGCGCAGGGTTTGAGCGGACCTTGCGGCATCATTGGTACTTTGGGCGTGGGCCGCATCAATGCTTTACGTTCGACGGGCTTGACCACGCCTGATCCCATCACCGTGCAAGCGCAGTTGCAGTCTTTTGTCGCACAGCAATGCAGCGTGTGTGCGGTCGAAGCTTCCAGCATAGGCTTGGTCGAGGGGCGCATGCAAGGGGTGCAAGTGCACACCGCCATCTTGACCAATTTCACCCAAGACCACCTTGACTACCACGGCAGCATGGATGCGTACTGGTTGGCAAAAGAAAGCTTGTTTCGCTGGCCGAATTTACGCGCTGCGGTGCTGAATGCCGACGATGCTAAAACGCCCACGCTGCTGGAGCTGTGCCAAGCGCGTGGCGTCAAAACTTATACCTACAGCGTGAGCGCGGTGGCAAACCTGCAGGCGCAAAACATCGAATTTTTAGCCCAAGGTCTGCGTTTTGATGTGGCTTATGAAGGCTCGGTGCAAAGTTTGCAGCTGCCACTGTATGGAGCCTATAACATCGCCAATGTCTTGGGCGTGGTGGCAACGCTCTTGAGTTTGGGGCACAGTTTTGCTGACGCGGTGGCCGCTTGCCGCACGCTGACTGCTGTTCCAGGTCGCATGGAGTTGCTGGTGCAAGCCGCTAGCGCCAATGTGGTGGTGGATTATGCGCATACGCCTGACGCCTTAGAGCAAAGCTTGAAGGCTTTACGCCCCAGCGCTGCTGCGCGTGGCGGCAAAATTTGGTGCATTTTTGGCTGCGGCGGTAATCGCGATAGCGCCAAGCGCCCGCTGATGGGCGCCATAGCCGAGCGCTACGCCGATGCTGTGGTGCTGACCAGCGACAATCCGCGCGATGAAAATCCACTGGATATTTTGGCCGCCATACGCGCAGGCTTTCGCCAAGCGCCCGCACACATAGAAGCCGATCGCGCGCGCGCCATACGCTGGGCGCTGCGCCACGCTGCTGCCTGCGATGTGATTTTGCTGGCAGGCAAAGGCCATGAAGACTACCAAGAAAGCGATGGCGTGAAGCGCTATTTCTCAGACCAAGCCGAAGTGCGCAAAGCCTGGGCAGAAGGAGTGGCGGCATGAATTTGAATTTGCAAACCGTTTACCAATGGTTGCAAGCCGCTGGTTTGGCGCGCGCGCTGGTGGGCGATGGCAGCTTGACTTTGCAGCGCTTGCACACCGACACCCGCAGCATTACCGCAGGCGATTTGTTCTTGGCGCTGAAAGGCGAGACCTTTGATGCCAACAACATGTTGCCACAGGCTAAAGCGGCGGGCGCTTTGGCCGCGATTGCGCACCACGGCTTGGCCGCGGCCGGTTTGTCTGGCATCGAAGTGACAGACACCAAGTTGGCCCTGGGGGCGATTGCCGCTGCTTGGCGCGCGCAATTTACCTTGCCGCTGATCGCAGTCACGGGTAGCAATGGCAAAACCACGGTGACGCAAATGGTGGCGAGTATTTTGCAAGCCTACGCGGGCGATGCGGCGCTGGCCACGCAGGGTAATTTGAACAACGACATTGGTGTGCCTTTAACGCTATTGCGTTTGCGCACGCACCACCGCATCGCGGTGGTGGAGCTGGGGATGAACCACCCTGGCGAAATCGATTATTTGGCCAGCTTGGTCAAGCCGCAAGTGGCGCTGGTGAATAACGCCCAGCGCGAACACCAAGAGTTTATGCAAAGCGTGGAAGCGGTAGCGCAAGAAAATGGCGCTGTCATTCGACACCTGAGCGCCGATGGCGTTGCCGTTTACCCCGCTGACGATGCCTATGCCAGTGTGTGGAGCGACTACGCGCGCCCCTATAAGCGCATGACTTTTGCGTGGCAGGGCCAAGCCGATATCAGCGCGCTTGCAGATTGGAATGATGGCGCTTGGAGCATGCGCGTGAACAGCCCGCAAGGCGCCTTCAGTTATCGCCTGCACATTGCTGGCAAACACAATGCCAAGAATTCTTTGGCGGCCGCCGCCGCTTGTTTGAGCGCTGGCGTGCCGGTGGCCGATGTCGTGCGCGGGCTGGAGCAATTCGTGGCGGTCAAAGGCCGCTGCCGCGCGCTCAGTTTGAATCTCGACGGCAAACGCATCGAGTTAATAGACGATACCTACAACGCCAACCCCGACTCCGTCTGCGCGGCCATTGATGTCTTGGCTGATTTGCCCGGGCCGCACTTATTGGTGCTGGGCGATATGGGCGAAGTCGGCGACAAGGGCGATGAATACCATGCCGAAGTGGGCGAGTACGCGGCTGAGCGCGGCATAGAAACGCTCTACGCCGTGGGTGAGTTGATGCGCTATGGCGCGGCGGCCTTCCCCGGTGCGCGTCACTTTGCCAGCATGGATTCGCTGCAAGCTGCTTGCTTGCGCGACGCGCCCGCTTATCGCAGCATTTTGGTCAAAGGCTCGCGCTTTATGCGCATGGAGCAATTGGTCGACACATTACAAAAACAAGGAGTAGCCTCACATGCTGCCTAGTCTTGCCGCTTGGCTCCTCAGTCTGATGCCTGAATGGGGCGCGCTGCGCGTGTTTCAGTATTTGACTTTCCGCGCCGTCATGGCTGCACTCACCGCACTCTTGATTGGTTTGGCCGCAGGGCCTTATGTGATCAACCGTTTGATCGGCCTAAAAATTGGCCAGCCCGTGCGCGGCTATGCCATGCAAACGCATTTGCAAAAATCGGGCACGCCCACCATGGGCGGCGTCTTGATTCTGATTGCAATTGGCATCTCAACCCTCTTGTGGTTCAACTGGAGCAATCGCTTTGTTTGGATCGTCATGGTCGTCACCTTCGGCTTTGGGGCCATAGGCTGGGTCGACGATTGGCGCAAAGTGATCAACAAAGACCCCGAGGGTATGCCTTCGCGTGAGAAATTCTTTTGGCAGTCGCTGATTGGTCTGGTAGCTTCGCTCTATTTGGTCTTCAGCATTTCTGAGAGCGATGGCTATCGCGTTTGGGAAATGTTCTTTACCTGGGTGCGCTCGGGCTTTGATGTCAGCTTGCCGCCAAAAGCGGGCTTGCTCTTGCCCTTCTTCAAGCAAGTCAGCTATCCGCTGGGTGTCTTTGGCTTTGTGATTTTGAGCTTCTTGGTCATCGTCGGCGCGAGCAATGCCGTGAATTTCACCGATGGCTTAGATGGTCTGGCGACCATGCCCGTGATTTTGGTGGGTTCGGCTTTGGGCGTGTTCGCTTATGTCACGGGCAATGCGGTCTTCGCCAAATACCTGCTCATTCCTTACATACCGGGGGCGGGCGAGTTGCTGGTTTTTTGCGCCGCCATGGCTGGTGCTTGTTTAGCCTTCTTATGGTTCAACGCCCATCCAGCGCAAATCTTTATGGGTGATGTCGGCGCTTTGTCGCTCGGCGGCGCTTTAGGTGTGATTGCCGTGATCGTGCGGCAAGAAATTGTGCTGGCCATCATGGGCGGTATTTTTGTCGCCGAGGCAGCTTCCGTCATGCTGCAAGTGAGCTACTTCAAATACACCAAAAAACGCTATGGCGAAGGGCGTCGTATTTTCAAAATGGCGCCTTTGCACCACCACTTTGAAAAATCGGGCTGGAAAGAGACCCAAGTCGTGATCCGTTTCTGGATCATCACCATGATGCTGTGTTTGGTGGGCTTATCGAGCCTGAAGCTGCGCTAAAGCCCCAAAAACACCATTTTTTAGTATGTTTTATTCGTTTTTACCCGTCAAACCTGCCTGAGCAGCTATCAAAATAGTAGAGAAATGCCAAGTACGACTGCGATCACGCCCCATCCCCTTGCACTGGTCTTAGGACTAGGCGCGAGTGGTTTGGCCATGGCGCGCTGGCTCAGTTGCCAGGGCTACGCCGTGCGCGTCCTCGACACCCGTGCAGCGCCGCCGCAACTGCCGACTTTGCGTGCAGAGCTGCCGCAGGTTGAATTCAAAACGGCTGCGTTGGATGCCCAAGCGCTAGAGTCTGGTGTGGCTTTGGTTTGCACCAGCCCCGGCATCAGCCCGGCGAGTGCCGCCGGTTTGCGCCAAGCGGCGATCGATCAAGGCATAGAAGTGCTGGGCGAGTTGGAGTTGTTCGCGCGCGGCTTGCGCGAACTCGATACGCTCTATGCCTATCGCCCTAAAGTGCTGGCCATTACGGGCACCAATGGCAAAACCACCGTTGCCAGCCTCACGGCTTTGCTGGCGCAACGCGCCGGTCAGCGGGTGGAATTGGCAGGCAATATCGGCCCATGTTTGCTCGACAGATTGCGCGGCTGCATGCAAGGCCACAGCCTGCCCGATATTTGGGTGCTGGAGCTGTCGAGCTTTCAGCTGCATGATGCGCAGCATTTTGCGCCGAGCGCGGCGGTGGTTTTGAACATCACGCAAGACCACCTCGACTGGCATGTGGACATGCAAGAGTACATCGCTGACAAGCTGAAAATATTCGCGCCCAGCACCATCGCCGTGGTGAACCGCGAGGAGGGCGAATTTGCATTTGCCAGTCGCATTGTGAATAAAAACAAAATCAGCTACGGCCTCGATTTGCCGCGCGGGCATTTGGACTTTGGTTTGGATGAAGGTGCAGGCGACATTGCTTGGTTGGTGCAAAGCGTTTCCGCTTTGGGCGGCGCAGTGCCGAAGAAAAACCAAGACCCAGAGATTTCCTTGGTCCGCTTGATGCCCGCTGAAAGCCTGCGCATACAAGGGCGACACAATTTGAGCAATGCGCTGGCTGCTTTGGCTTTGATCACGGCGATTGACTTGCCGCTGGGCGCGCCTTTGCGGGCGTTGGCCGACTATGCGGGCGAGCCGCATCGCTTGCAGCCGGTCGCCTGCAAACAAGGCGTGACTTATGTCGACGACAGCAAGGGCACCAATGTAGGCGCCAGCGTAGCGGCACTGAATAGTTTGGGCTGCGGGCTCAAGCCCGGGCAAAAGCTGCTCGTGATTTTGGGTGGCGATGGCAAGGGGCAAAACTTCGCGCCCTTGAGCCAGCCCTTGGCGCAATATGCCCGTGCAGTGGTTTTAATCGGCAAAGACGCTGATGCTATCGCTGCGGTTTTGCCCGATTCGATAGCCGTGCAGAATGCGGCGACGATGGACGAAGCGGTGCAACTGTGCGCCCAACAAGCGCAAGCGGGCGATACGGTTTTGCTCTCACCAGCCTGCGCCAGCCTGGATATGTATCGCGACTACGCCCATCGCGCCCAAGTGTTTGGCGCTGCGGTGGCGCAACTCGCCGATGAGAGGGTGTCTGCATGAAACCCTTCCTCGCCGCAGTTCAGAGCTTTATCGGCCGTTCGCCCAAAGCGGATGCCATTCCGGTGCGTGTGGGTGCTGGTCGCTACGACAACCCGACATCAGCACCAGTGCGCGAATTGGGCTACGACCAATATTTGTTCTGGGTCGCCATCGCGCTGTTGGTCTGGGGTTGCGTCATGGTGTACTCGACCACGATCGCCTTGCACACCAGCCCACAGTTCGCCAACTATTCGCCGCATCACTTCATCTCGCGGCATTTGTTTTCTGTGGGTCTGGCCTTGTTGGTTGCTTGGTTTGCCTTTCGCGTGCCGATGGCGACTTGGTACAAATTGGCGCCCTTGATACTGGGCGTGTCCTTGCTGCTGCTGTTGCTGGTTTTGGTGCCGGGTATCGGCAAGGGCGTGAAGGGTGCGCAGCGCTGGCTGCCGTTGGGCCTCATCAATTTTCAGCCCTCCGAGTTGGCCAAAGTGGCGGTTATTTTTTATATCGCCAACTACATCGTGCGCCGTATCACCGTGGTGCAAAATAATTTTTGGAAAGCGGTGCTGCCCGTGGCTGGCGCCGTGGGCGTGATTTGCGGTTTGTTGGGCGCTGAGCCTGATTTGGGTGCGGCCGTGGTGATTGCCGTTGTTTCTATCAGCATTTTGTTCATAGGCGGCATCAATGCGCGCGTCTTCTTTTTACTGGTGTTGGTGTGTGTGCTGGCAGTCGCCATCGGCATTTTTGCCAGCGAATGGCGGCGTGAGCGGGTCTTGGCTTTTCTCAACCCCTGGGGCGCGAAATATGCCTTGGGCAAGGGCTACCAACTGACCCAGGCTTTGATCGCGATAGGGCGCGGCGGCTTGTTTGGCGTGGGCTTGGGTGCCAGCGTTGAAAAACTGCATTGGCTACCCGAGGCGCATACGGACTTTATTTTGGCCATCATCGGTGAAGAGTTTGGCTTGGTCGGAATCGTGGCCTTGATGGTACTTTTCTTTTGGCTGATCAAACGCATCATGCACATTGGGCGCCAGGCCATTATTTTGGAGCAGGTTTTTTCAGGTCTGGTGGCGCAGGGCATAGGGGTTTGGCTGGGCTTTCAAACCATGATCAATATGGGCGTGAACTTGGGGGCTTTGCCGACCAAGGGTCTGACGCTGCCTCTCATGAGTTATGGCGGCTCGGCCATTTTGATGATGGTGCTTGCTTTGGCGGTGGTCTTGCGCGTCGATTATGAAAACCGCGCCATGATGCAAGGGCGGGTACAAAATGGCTAAAACAAAAGTCGCACTCGTTATGGCTGGCGGCACTGGCGGGCATATCTTCCCGGGAATTGCTGTCGCGCAGCAGTTGCGCGAAAAAGGCTGGCAAGTCCACTGGCTGGGCGCGCCCGGCAATATGGAAGAGCGCATTGCCGCAGAGCACGAATTGCCTTTTGAAGCGGTTGACTTCTCGGGCTTGCGCGGCAAGGGTTTGCTGCCTTGGCTGCGCCTGCCTTTGAATTTGCTCAGGGCTTTTAGCCAAAGCTATCGCGTGTTGCGGCGCCTGCGCCCGCAAGTGGTGGTGGGTATGGGCGGTTACATCACATTCCCTGCTGGGATAGTAGCGAGATGCTTAGGTATTCCGCTATACTTACATGAGCAAAATTCCATTGCGGGCATGAGTAATAAGGTGTTAGCAATATTCGCCTCAAAAATCTTCACAGCGTTTCCCCAAGTCTTTAAAAATGGACATTGGGTAGGTAACCCTCTCCGCCCCGCTTTCGAGATTCAATTACCCGCAGCCACACGCTATGCACAGCGCCAAGGCCCACTCCAAATTTTGGTCATGGGCGGCAGCTTGGGGGCGCAAGCTTTGAATCAAACGGTTCCGCAAGCTTTGGCACTGTTGCCTGCCGACCAGCGTCCACAAGTCAAGCACCAAGGGGGCGAAAAACAAATGCCTGCTTTGCGCGAGAACTACGCGCGTGCCGGTGTGGATGCGGAGTTGTTGCCCTTTATTCAAGATGTGGCCGGCAGCATGGCGCGTGCCGATTTGTTGATTTGCCGCGCCGGTGCCAGCACCGTGTGCGAGGTGGCGGCCGTGGGTGTGGCGGCATTGTTTGTGCCTTATCCGCATGCGGTCGATGACCATCAAACGGCCAATGCCCGTTATCTGGCGGATGCCGGTGGCGCCATGGTCTGCGCACAAAACGAATTCACGCCTGAGTATTTGGCTGAGGTCCTGCAAAAAATGAGTCGAGATCAATTACAAGAAATTGCCAGTAGAGCAAACAGCAAGCACCGCGGCGCAGCAGCTGAAAAAATGGCTTTGGAATGCGAGGGCTTGCTAGCATGAAGCACGCAATCGAACATATCCACTTTGTCGGCATCGGCGGCAGCGGCATGAACGGCATTGCCGAGGTTTTGCACAACCAAGGCTACCGCGTCAGCGGCTCGGACATCGCGCGCGGCGCGGTAGTGGAGCACCTGCAAGATTTAGGCATCAAGGTTTACAGCGAGCACGCTGCGGCTAACTTGGTCGGCGTCGATTGCTTGGTTTTGTCGACGGCTATTGCGCCGACCAATCCCGAGTTGTTGGCGGCACGAGAGCTTAATATTCCGGTGGTATCGCGCGCTGTGATGCTGGCGGAACTCATGCGCTTGCGCAAAGGCATTGCGATTGCGGGCACGCACGGCAAAACCACAACCACCTCTTTGATTGCCAGCGTATTGGCCGCTGGCGGTATGGATCCTACTTATGTGATCGGCGGCCGGCTCAACAGTGCCGGCGTGAATGCTAAGTTGGGGCAGGGCGAATACATCGTGGTCGAGGCGGACGAGTCTGATGCATCCTTCCTGAACCTCTTGCCCATGATTTCGGTCATCACCAATATTGATGCTGACCACATGGACACTTATGGGCATGACTTCAACAAACTGAAAGCAGCCTTTTTAGAGTTCCTGCATCGCATGCCTTTCTATGGGGCGGCTATTGTTTGCGGCGATGACCCAGGCGTGCAGAGCATCGTCGAGCAAATCAGCCGCCCCGTCATCACCTATGGTTTTAGTGAAAATGCGCGCGTGCGCGCTGTGGATGTGCGCGCCGAGCACGGGCAAATGCATTTTCTGGTCCAGCGCCAAAAAGCGTTTGGTTTGCCGGATCTGCCTGTCACCCTGAATGCCGCGGGTCGCCACAATGTGCTGAACGCTTTGGCCGCGATTTCGGTAGCCTGCGAGATTGAGGTGGCGGACGCGGCCATCCAGCAAGCGCTGGCTGAATTTAAAGGCGTGGGTCGCCGCTTCCAGCATTACGGCCGGTTGCATCATCAGGGCAAGCATTTTGATCTGATTGACGACTATGGTCATCACCCGGTAGAGATGCGTGCCACGATAGAGGCCGCACGCGGAGCGTATGAAGGCCGTCGTCTGGTGTTGGCATTCCAGCCCCATCGCTATACCCGCACCCGTGATTGCTTCGAAGACTTCATCAAAGTGTTGAGCAGCGCTGACGCCGTTTTGCTGGCTGAGGTTTATAGCGCGGGCGAGCACGCGATTGCTGCGGCCGATGGTCGCGCTTTAACGCGCTCTTTGCGTTTGGCGGGCGAGATGGAGCCGCGTTTTGTAGATGACATCAGCGCGATGCCGCAAAGTATTTTGGATGTGATCGAAGACGGCGATGTCGTGGTCTGCATGGGTGCGGGCAGCATAGGCGCTGTGCCTGCGCAGCTAAAAGCCTTGGTGGAGGGGGCGCAATGACTATGCAAACCCAACTCGGTAAAGTTGCTGTGCTGCTGGGCGGAGATTCGGCCGAACGCGAAATTTCATTGATGTCAGGCCAAGGGGTATTGCAAGCGCTGCGCAGCGTGGGTGTTGATGCGCATGCTTTTGATCCTTCAATGGAAAATCTGTTTGACCTCAAGCGCCTAGGCTATGACCGCTGCTTTATTGCTTTGCACGGTCGTGGTGGCGAAGATGGCGTCATCCAAGGCGCTCTGGAATATTTAGGCCTTCCTTACACCGGCTCGGGCGTGCTGGCATCGAGTGTGAGCATGGACAAAACCATGACCAAACGCATTTGGAAAACGCAAGGCCTGGCCACTCCCGCATGGCAAGAAGTCAGCAGCGCGGCGGCTGCCGAAGCCGCGTTTGCGCAATTGGGTCCTATGGTGATCAAGCCAGCGCGCGAGGGCTCGAGCATTGGCGTTTTCAAAATCTTTGCAAAAGAAGACTGCGCACACGCTTATCACCAGGCCGCTGCTTGCGATCCGCATGTTCTGTGTGAGCAGCTGATTGAAGGCGATGAAGTCACTTGCCCGGTTATTGGCTGTGGTGCTGATGCCTATGCTTTGCCCATCATTCGAATCATTGCACCAGCTGCTAATTACGATTTTGAAAACAAGTACTACAAAAACGATACGCAATATTTGGTGCCGTCCGGATTGTCCAAAGCCGAAGAGCAAGCGATCAGCGCCATGGTGGTGGAGGCCTATCGCACGCTAGGCTGCTCGGGTTGGGGGCGCTTGGATGTGATGATTGACGCAAAAACGCGCAAACCCTATTTGCTTGAAATCAATACATCGCCCGGCATGACGGATCACTCCTTGGTGCCCATGTCCGCCAGAGCAGCCGGTATCGAGTATGCGCAGTTATGCGTCTTGTTGTTGCAGCAAACTTTGGCGCAGAGGTTGGCATGAGCACGCAGGCGCTTCCCCTCTTCTATCGCCTGGCATTGAGTCGGCGTGGTGGCATGGCGGCCGTGGTTTTCATGTTGTTGCTGGCCTTGGTCTTGGCCGCGACTTTGGTGATGCGCTTGCCTTATTTTGAGATCCGCCGGGTCGTGATAGAGGGCGACACCAAGCACAGCGACATGCTGGCGCTGAGAGCTAATGCGGGCGCCGGTTTGGTGAGTAATTTTTGGAATTTGAATAGCAGCGATTTGCAGGCTTACTTTGAAAGCCTACCGTGGATACGCAAAGCGGTGATCCGTCGGCAGTTCCCAGACACGGTCAGGATCTCACTGGAAGAGCACCAGCCCGCCGCTATTTGGCAAGGGGATATGGAGAATAGTTATGTGAATAACTTCGGCGAGATTTTTCAGGCTGATAGCGACAACAAAGCAGAAGATCTGCCTGTTTTTAAAAGTAAGCTTGAGCAGTCTGTACGCGTGATGAGCATGTATGTGGCTTTGAATCAATTGGTGCAAAGCATGGCCCATTCGTCGGTAGTAGAGATCGAGTTGAGCAAGGGCGGCTTGTGGCGCATGGTAGTGGCGCCAAATACGGCCATAGAGCTGGGGCGCGGGACAGAATACGAATTGCAAGAGCGCTTGCGGAAATTCTTTCTAACCTATCGCCAGGCGCTGGCGCTCAACAGCGGCAATGCTCTACAGGCTTTGTCTGATGTCGATTTGCGTTACCAAAGAGGTTTTAGCGTCAAGTTGCGCAATAGCGCGAATGTCATTGCAGTGAATTAAAAAATATGGCCAAAGAAACCAAAGATCTTGTTGTCGGCTTAGACATCGGCACCTCCAAAATGATGGCGGTAGTGGCTGAGATCACGCCCGAGGGAGCCTTGCGTGTGGTTGGCGTGGGCGTGTCAGACAGCCGCGGCCTCAAACGCGGCGTGGTTGTCAACATTGATGCGACCGTACACAGCATTCAGCAAGCCCTGCAAGAGGCAGAGCTGACGGCAGATTGCAAAATCAGCAAGGTCTATACCGGCATTACCGGTAATCACATCCGCGGTATGAACTCGGCCGGCATGGTGACCATACGCGACCGAGAAGTCACGAACGCCGATGTCATCAAAGTGGTGGAGGCGGCCAAAGCGGTGACGATTGCCACAGACCAGCGCTTGTTGTTGGTTGAGCCGCAGGAATTCGAGATTGATGGCCACGATGTGCGCGAGCCTATCGGCATGAGTGGCTTGCGCCTAGATGCCAAGGTGCACATCGTGACCGGCTCGCAGAGTGCGGCCGAAAATATCATCAAATGTGTGCGTCGCTGCGGTTTGGATGTGGAGCATCTTTTGCTCAACCCACACGCATCAAGCCGTTCGGTTTTGACCGAAGACGAAAAAGAGCTGGGTGTTGTCTTGGTGGATATCGGCGCAGGCACCACCGATGTGGCGATTTATGCGGGTGGCGCCATCCGTCATACGGCGGTTATTCCTATCGCTGGTGATTTGATCACCAGTGATATTGCGATGGCGCTGCGCACGCCCACTAAAGATGCCGAAGAGATGAAGCTCAGCTATGGCTGCGCCAAACAATTGCTGGCAGACCCAGATATACAAGTTGAAGTGCCTGGTTTGGGTGATCGCGAACCTCGCTTTGTGAGCAAGCAAGCCTTGGCAAGCGTGATTGAGCCGCGCGTAGAAGAAATTTTTGCGCTGGTGCTTCAAGTGGTACGCGAGTCTGGACTTGAAGAAATTTTGTCATCGGGTTTTGTGTTGACTGGCGGCAGTTCCGTCATGCAGGGCATGGTTGAACTGGGCGAAGATATTTTTCTCAAACCTGCACGCCGCGGCACGCCTTTGTACCGCGGACCACTAGAAGACATGGTGATGAAGCCGAGTGCAGCCACCGTGATGGGATTCTTGGAAGAAGCGCGCGCGGGGCGGATGCGCGGACTAAAAATAGCGGGCCGCAATGCGCGTATGAAAACGGTGATGGGGCGCGTGCGTGAATTTTTTATGGGTAATTTCTAATTTTTAAGGAGACTGAAATGGCAATTGACATGGTTCAGGATGATGTAACTGCCACCTTCGAGGCTGGCACAACGATCAAGGTGGTAGGCGTTGGCGGTGGCGGCGGGAACGCAGTCGCTCACATGATGCAAACCAATGTGGCTGGCATCGAGTTCATCTTCGCCAATACAGATGCACAAGATCTGTCCAAGCGTGAAGATTGCTCAGTCATCCAGTTGGGTGCAAGTGGCCAAGGCGCTGGCAGCAAGCCCGAGATTGGGAAGCAGTTGACGCAAGAAGCGGAAGATAAAATTCGCGAATCGCTCACTGGTGCGCACATGATTTTTATCACTGCGGGTATGGGCGGCGGCACAGGTACTGGCGGTGCGCCAGTGATCGCTCGCATCGCGCGTGAAATGGGTATTTTGACGGTGGCAGTCGTGACCAAGCCGTTTGACTTTGAAGGTACTTTGCGGATGCAGCATGCTGACAAGGGCTTGCAAGAGCTCGAGTCGAATGTGGACGCTTTAATCGTTGTACTCAATGACAAACTAGCCGAAGTCTTGGGCGATGACATCACGCTCGAGACTGCGTATGAGCACGCCAACGACATTTTGAAAAATGCGGTGCGCGGCATCTCTGACATCATCAATGTCAAAGGCCAAATGAACGTTGACTTTGCCGATGTGAAAACGGTCATGAGCAGCCCGGGCAAAGCGCTGATGGGTATCGCCTCTGCCGAGGGTGCTGAGCGCGCGGCGACTGCGGCAAAAGAAGCAATTTCTTGCCCGCTGCTCGAAGGCGTTGACCTGAAGCAAGCCAAAGGCTTGTTGGTGGTCATCTCTGCAGCGCGCAACAAGCTCAAACTCTCTGAGACCAAAACCGTGATGGAAATTTTGAAAGCTTCGGCTTCGGATGATCCTTCAACCACGATTAAATTCGGTACTGTTTATGACGACAGCTTGGGGGATAAGCTGTCAGTGACAGTAGTCGCTACCGGCTTGGGTACACCTGCCGCCGAAAGTGCTTTGCCTTTGACTTTGGTTCATTTGAAAACAGGTACGGGCGGCGCTTACGATATCCCGACTTTGATCGCTGAAGTGCCGACCAATATGCAGCAAGCGGCTGCAGGTGGCGTGTCCATCTTTGGTCGTGGCGGTATTGCCGATTCTGAGCTTGGCTCTAGCGTGCCTGCTGTTTTACGCAAAGTGCGCAGCAACTCGAGTTTTGATTTGGGTGGCGTGGGTTCGGCAGACACGAAAGTGAATGCTTTGTACTCGAGCGGTATGACGGATACTGAAATTCCCGCATACCTGCGTAAACAAGCTGACTGAGCAAGGCTTTTTTGAAAAGAGCTAATATGCAATGCGTCACTCTTCATAGTGGCTTTGTCTAGCTTGCTTCTTTGTTTATGCCGTATCAACAAACCATCGCTGAGAGTGTCAGTGCCGTAGGGGTAGGCTTGCACAGCGGTAGCCGTGTCGAACTGGTTTTAAAGCCAGCGCCGGTAAACACGGGCATCGTCTTTCGGCGTGTGGATCTACAGCCTGTGGTTGAGATCCTTGCAGACGCCTTTGCGGTTGGCGATACGCGCTTGGCCTCGACCTTGGGCGAAGGTGATGCGACCGTGCAGACGGTGGAGCACCTGATGTCGGCCTGCTATGGCCTGAATATTGACAATCTCTATGTGGAAATCACTGCGTCCGAGCTGCCTATTTTGGATGGGTCGGCCGCTGCTTATGTCTTTCTTTTGCAATCAGCCCATATCGTTGCGCAAAATAGGCAAAGACGCTATTTGCGCATTCTGCGTGAAGTAGTTGTGAGCGAAGGCGAAGGCAGGCAAATCAAGTGGGCCAAAATAACGCCTTACGCGGGCTTTAAGCTGAGTTTTGAGATTTTGTTTGATCACCCAGTGGTTGAATCCACCGGCCAGAAAACCGAATTTGTTTGGGACGCGAGCGATTATGTGGCTGAAATCGCGCGGGCGCGCACTTTCTGTTTTACGCGTGATGTCGAAGCCATGCGTGGCATGGGCTTGGCTTTGGGGGGTGGTTTAGACAATGCGATTGTCATGGGCGACTATGCCGTCTTGAACGACGATGGTTTGCGCTATAGCGACGAGTTCGCCAAGCACAAAATGCTGGATGCCATCGGTGATCTGTATTTGGCGGGCAAACCCTTGCTGGGGCATTACCAAGCGTTTCGTTCGGGCCATGCCTTGAACAACAAACTTTTGCGCGCGGTATTGAGTGACTCTGCAAATTACGAAATAACTGAGAAAGTTTAAGAAATTTTATGCAAGAGACGGTCGTCCCTGCCCCCTTGCTCGTGGCTGAGAATCATCCAGTAAGCAGCGTCCTTGCCAGCCAAGGACTGCTACAGTCGCCCGCCAGTGTTGAGGCACCTGCCGCCGCACTCGTGCACATCCCAGCGCAGCTTCAGGCCGCAGACGCTGAGCCGCCTAGCGTGCTGGAGCTGTCAAGTGAAGCGCCGACGCAAACATTGCAAGCTTCACAAGAGATGAGTTTGGTTACGGGTACGCTGGCAAAAGCGGATGCGCACTGGTTGCGCGATGCTTCTAGCCTGAGCTTGGACGAAGTCGCCTTGCGTTTGCGCCGCCTTGATGAGTTAGAGCAGCAGACCCAAACTTATGCGCAGCAATTAGACGCTGTCAAAACTGAAAATGCAGCGCTGCAGAAAACAGCAGAGCAATACCTGCAGTTTCAATATGTGGGCTTGGCTCTGCTTGTCCTGTTTGCGCTGGCTTATGCATTTGCGCATTTGCGCCGCGGTAAGGCTAGGCTGCGGCCAGACCCCGCTGCAAGCTCCATCCTTTTTGGCGATGAGCAAAGTGCGGCTGAAGAGCTACAGCGACGGGCGACTGAGCCGGAAAAGACGCCTCAAGCTAAAACGACGGCCGCCGAGTCAGCAAAGCTGGAGCCACAAAACCTCGCCGCTTTGGCGCCTGAACAAAAAACGCCAGCAGCATTGCCCGCGCAGTCACTAGGTGCCCATACACAAGTGCAAGATTCGCAAGAATATCTAGCGCCGCTTCCGAAAAAACAACCTTGGTACCAGCGCCTGCGTGGCGGAAAAATCGAAACCCAAGCGATTTTTGCAGACAGCGCCGCCGATGCACTAGCCCTGAGTGACGAGGAGCGCGACGAACGCATAGACAGCGTTTGGGAAGACTCGAAAGATTGGTTGCGTGAAGAGCGAATTCTGGCCGAGCGCGATGCCTTGCCCGTAGGCGCAGTGGTACCCGTGCTCTCGCCCTTACTGACTGAGGCCAGTAGCCCGCCGCGCGCAGCCAGCGAGTCCTTCTTTGTGGATGACATCGCGCCGCAACCCGGTCAAGCGCTGATTGACTACATCCGCTCGCTACACCGCATCGTGCAGCGCATGCTCGACCAAGGGCAGTTTGGTCAGGCAGGCACCTTGTTGTATGAGCATGTTTGCTTAGTGCCTCAAACCAGCCCTTGGGCGTACTTGGCTTTTTTGTCGCTTTATAAAGAGCCGACCAGCAAGTATCTGGATATGCGGCAACGGTTTGTGGCGCGTTTTGGTCGAGAGGCCCCTGAAATTGGCGAAGAAAAAAGCAATTTGGCTCTTGGCCGCGGCATTGCCGACTACCAGTATTCCATGGCGCAATTAACGCAAAGTTGGCCGAGTGAGCGCGCGGTTCTCTTGTTAGAGGAGTGGCTCGCGGTGAGCAATAAGCGGATTTTTACGCTCAATGCTTACAACGAATTGTTTATGCTCTACGATGTGCTGGAAGACCTTCACGGCGTGAGTCATGCCACCAACTTCCAAGCGCTAGCCGCAAGCCCCAAGATGACACTTTAAGAAAGCTATTTATGCGCCACTCTGACCCCGATATGGAGCTCGTGCTCAAAGTTATTCCGATGCCTTCCGATTGCAATGCCAACGGCGATATTTTTGGTGGCTGGGTCATGGCCCATGTGGATCAGGCTGGCTCGGTCTTGGCGGCCCGCCGCGCGCAAGGTCGCGTAGCGACTGTCGCGGTGAAAGAGTTTGTTTTCAAGCAAGCCGTGGGCGTGGGCGACATTTTGAGTTTTTTCTCAAAAATCATCCGCGTCGGCAACACCTCGGTCACACTGTCGGTAGAGGTCTTTGCCGAGCCCTTTCTCACGCAAGCGAGTTCCAAAAAAGTAACCGAAGCCGTGTTGACCTATGTCGCCATCACCGACGCGGGTCAGCCGCGACCTATCGATGCGATGCCTGTTGCTGATAAAAAGCCCGTTTAAGCGTTTATAATCTCAACTTCACGGTGGCTGTAGCTCAGCTGGTAGAGTCCAGGATTGTGATTCCTGTTGTCGTGGGTTCGAGCCCCATCAGCC
>CAZUUN010000006.1:0-26554 GCA_964622735.1 uncultured Burkholderiaceae bacterium
AGTCATCTTGCCCCGATAGCCCATACGGTAGAGGGCAAACAAGATGGTGTTGTTCGACATGTGTTTTTTGATATTCCCATAAGCTGGGAAAAGGTATTCGCTCTGCCGACAGTGAGGCTTCAGCTCTTCCAAGAGCGCAATTGCTTGCGTAGACAAGGGCACGATGTGGGGTGTTTGCATCTTCATGCGCTCTGCAGGTATTTCCCAGCGCCTGTTCTCAAGATCAATTTCTGACCATTTACCGCCTATGAGTTCACCCGTGCGCACGAAAGTTAGCGCCAAGAATTTCATGGCTATTTTGGTTTTGATGTCGCCGTCATAGTCATGGATGTCTTTGATCAGTTTGGGCAGTTCCAAGCCGCTTACGCGAGCTTGGTTTTTTACTCGATGGCTAGGGAGTACGTCCGAGGGCTTGACGGTTGTAGCCGGGTTTTCTTTAAGCAGACCATGAGCTATGGCGAAACGGAATATTTGGGAGCAGGTGTTGAGTACCCGCTCGGCAACATCTCTGGCCCCGCGTTGGTTCACACTTTTGACTATCACAATCAAGAGAGGTGTGTCGATCTTGTCGATAGGCATGCCGCCTATGATTGGGAATACGTCCGCCTCCAAGCGTTTCCACTTGACGCTACAAGTCTTTTCATCTTTACCCTTACTCCAAGTTTCAAACCACAGGCTGGCCAGTGCTTTGAAGTTGGATGCTTTTGATTGACTGATCGTGTGTTGCTCGATTTTTTTGCCAATAGCCGGGTCTATGCCATCAGCCAGCTGTATTTTGGCCGCCTCGCGTTTTTCGCGTGCAGCCAGAAGGCTAACTTCAGGATAGATGCCTAGTGCGAGCGTTTTTTGCTTCTTGTCGTAGCGGTAAGACAGGCGCCAATACTTGCCATGCTTAGAGATCCAGATGTGTAGCCCACCTCCATCGCTGAGCTTTTGGCCGTACTGCGGCGTGCCCGTGTACTGTGCCTTACGAATTGCAATGTCTGTGAGTGCCATAAACGCCTTTCTTCTGGAGTGAATAATAGGCTGAAACCAAGAAAATTGTGCCAACAAATGTGCCAACAATTTCTTTGGCTTGGGCTGGAAATCGTTGGACACCTTGAGACAAGAAAAAACCCGCAAAGCCTTAAGCTATGCGGGTTTCCTTGTTTCTTTGAACTTTCTTGGACATGCTTGAACATGTCAAAAAGAGGTCACTGGTGCCGGAAGCCGGAATCGAACCGGCACGGTCTCACAACCGGCAGATTTTGAATCTGCTGCGTCTACCAATTTCGCCACCCCGGCAGGAGGTGCTCTGGTCGAGCAAGACGCGTATTATGACATAAATTTTGGGCTCTCAGCCCTTATGATCACAACATGATTTATAAAACTTTGCAAGATGTGGTGGGCGGCACGCCCTTGGTTCGTTTGCAGCGCATAGGCGCAGACATTTGCAGCGCCAATAACAATGTAATTTTGGCCAAGTTAGAGGGCAACAACCCCGCAGGTTCGGTCAAAGACCGCCCCGCATTGTCGATGCTGCTGCGGGCGCAAGAGCGCGGCGAGATCAGGCCGGGCGACACGCTGATCGAGGCAACATCAGGCAACACAGGCATTGCGTTGGCGATGGCTGCGGCGGTGATGGGTTACAAGATGGTGTTGTTGATGCCCGATGACGCCAGCCCCGAGCGCATTGCCAGTATGCGCGCCTATGGTGCTGAGCTGATTTTGACAGCCAAGGCCGGCAGTATGGAGCTGGCGCGTGATACCGCACTGCAAATGCAGGCCGATGGCAAAGGCAAAGTGCTGAACCAGTTTGCGAATTTGGATAATCCACGCGCCCATTACGAAGCGACAGGCCCTGAAATTTGGGCCGATACGCAAGGCCTGGTGACGCATTTTGTCAGTAGCATGGGCACGACGGGCACGATCACGGGGGTCTCGCGTTATTTGAAAGAGCGCAGCAGCGCGGTGCAAATTGTGGGCGTGCAGCCGCATGAGGGTGCGCGCATACCTGGCATACGCAAATGGCGACCCGAGTACATGCCCGAGATTTATGACGGCAAGCACATCGATCAATTAAATTATGTGCACCAAGCGCAAGCGGAGCTGATGTGCCGCCGCTTGGCACAAGAGGAAGGGATGTTTTTTGGCGTATCCTCAGCGGGTGCTTGCCAAGTAGCACTCGAAATAGCCGAGAATACGCGCAACGCGACCATCGTCTTTATCGCTTGCGACCGAGGCGATCGTTATTTATCGACGGGTGTGTTCGGCTAGTTCGCAAGCCTTCCCAGAGTTTGATTTCCCTAGAGCCTGATTGACCTGCCATGCATCCGCAAGAGTTTTTGCAACAAGCCGCCACCTTGATGGGTGCGGTCTTGAAATTTGACCAAACCGCTGAGCTGGTTTTATTGCGCCACTACCGCGCCAACCCCAAGCTGGGCGCGCGCGACCGGGCGATGGTGACGAATGCGGTGTTCCGCGTGCTGCGTTACAAGAATTTGTTTGAGGCGCAAGCCAAGGCGGCGCCCCGCGGCATGGGCACGATGGAGCGCAAGTTGGCGATACTCGGCCTCCAAGAGCATGTGGAGATGTTTGATCGCGGCTTGACCGACATCGAGCGCGAATGGTTGAGTGTGTGCAGCAAGGTGGACATCGAAGCGCTGTCTGATGACTTGCCCGCCGAGCAAAAGCACAATCTGCCCGTGTGGCTGGGTGATAAATTGCAGCGCGAGATGGGCGCGCATTTTTGGCCGCTGGCGTTGGCGATGCTGGAGCCAGCGTCGCTGGATATTCGTACCAACACGCTGAAAATGAAAACGCCACAGTTGCTCGAGCAACTGAAAAGCGAAGGCCTAGAGGTAGAGCCTGCGCGCCACGCGCCCGATGCTTTGCGCTTGCGCGGCAAACCGAATTTGAAAAAGCACCCGTTGTATGAGCAAGGTTTTTTTGAGGTGCAAGACGAAGGCTCGCAACTGATCGCGCTCTTGACCCAAGCCAACCGCAATGAGGTGGTGGTCGATTATTGTGCTGGCGCGGGTGGCAAAACGCTGGCCTTGGGCGAGATGATGAGCGGGCGCGGGCGCTTGTATGCACTTGATACGGCTGTTGCTCGGCTGGAGGCGCTCAAGCCCAGGCTGGAACGCAGCGGCCTGAATAATGTTTATCCCATGGCGATCAACGGCGGCAATGATGAGCGCGTGCAGCGCTTACACGGCAAGGTCGATTGCGTGCTGGTGGATGCGCCGTGTACCGGTTTGGGCACGCTGCGCCGCAACCCTGATTTGAAGTGGCGCCGCAAGCCTGAAGAGGTGCGCCGTTTTCAAGTGCAGCAGCTCGAGATTTTGCGCGATGCCGCCAAGCTGCTTAAACCCGGCGGCCGCTTGATCTATGCCACTTGCAGCATCTTGCTGGAAGAAAACGAAGATGTGGCCGAGTTCTTTAGCTCGCACGACAGCGCTTTTACGCCCGAGCCGATAGCCGATTTGCTCGAACGCCAACAAGTGCGCAATGCCGCCATGCTGAGCTGCGGCGGCCCCGATGGGCGCTTGTATTTGCGCACTTGGCCGCAGGTGCACGATATCGACGGTTTCTTTGCGGCTGCTTGGCGTAAAGCTGCGTAAAAGCGCTCGCCAGCGAGCCAAGGCTCTGCGCCGATTCTGTGGCTGCGCGTTAAGATGCGCTGATGACACTTAAACCCGACCGCTCTCAGCGTGCCGCTGGCACTTTTGCTTTGACTTTGCTGGCCAGTGCCAGCTTGCTCCTAGCGGCTGCGCCCGCAGCGGCGCAAAAGCTGCCGCAATTGGGTAGCGATGGGCTGATGTCGCTGTCGCAAGAGGCGCGCATCGGCAACGATGTCGCGCGCGAGATTTACAAAGACCCCGAATACCTCGACGATCCTTTGTTGGTGGAGTATGTCGACGGCATCATGCAAAAGCTGCTGACGAGTGGCCGTGCCTCGGGCACGATAGACGCGACCATGAACGAGCGCTTTGTGTGGCGGCTGATGCTGGGAGCGAATCGCACGATCAACGCCTTTTCGGTGCCGGGCGGCGTGTTTGGCGTTCACGCGGGTTTGGTGGGCATGACGGCGAATGCGGACGAGCTCGCCTCGGTGCTGGCGCACGAAATCAGCCATGTGACCCAACGCCACATTGCCCGCATGCAGCAGCGCCAAGCGCAAATGCAGCCGCTGCTCATCGGCAGCATGATTTTGGGTGCGATTGCAGCTGGTAAAAATGCCGACATGGGCAGTGCTGTTTTGGTCGGCGGACAAGCGGCGACGATTCAAAACCAATTGAGTTATTCGCGCGAGATGGAGCGCGAAGCCGACCGCTTGGGCTTTTTGCTCTTGCAGCAAGCGGGCTTTCGCACTGCCGGCTTCACGCAAATGTTTGAGAAGCTGCAAAAAGCCAATCGCATCAACGACGATGGTAGCTTCCCCTATTTACGCACCCACCCGCTAACGCTGGAGCGCATTGCCGATATGCGGGGGCGCGTGCCCTTGGCGGCAGCAGCCAGCGGCGCCACGCTCGACAGGCAACATGCGCTGATGGCGGCGCGCGCGCGTGTTTTGGCCACCGACCGCGTGGACAGCTGGCGCACCATGCTGGAGCAAGCCCAGTTGCAGCTCAAAGCCGAGCCAAGCGCGGCGCCCAAGAGCGCAAGCGCCACGACTGAGCGCTTGGCTTTGCTTTACCAAGGTGCGTGCGCGGCTTTGCGCCTGAATGACCGCGCGAGCGCGGCGCAGTTGGCTGCCGCCTTGCACAAGGCGCTGCCTAAAACGGGGCAAGCAGGCCAACAAGCAGGCAGCAACGCCAGCGCGGCGCAGGTCGAGCGCATCGTCAAATTGCTAGATGCAGACATTGCCAGCGCCCAAGGGCAGTGGCCGCTGGTGGCGCAGTTAAGCGCGTCGCGGGCTGATTTTTACCGCCCCGAATTTTTATTGCACACGCGCGCCTTGGCTGAGCAAGGCCGCGCCGAATTAGCCGCGGAGCAATTGCAGCAATGGGTAGCGGAGCGCCCGAGTGACGCTGGCGCTTGGCTGGCTTTGTCGCAGGTGGACACGCGCCTGGGGCGCACCGCGCAAAGCGTGCGCGCGCAGGCTGAGGCGAGCGTGGCGCACTATGACTACGGCATGGCGCTGGCGTATTTGCGCAGTGCGCGCAATTTGCAGCGGCAGAATTTGGTCGAGGCCAGTATTCTCGATGCGCGCATCAAAGAGGTCGAGGCGCTGCAAAAATGGCAAGATGAAAGCAGTTAAGCAATTACTTTTTTAATAGCTGCTCAGGCAGATTTGATAAGCCTTACAGCCTAAAAAGACATTAAAAAACCAGCCCGAAAGCTGGTTTTTCTTTGCGACACGGCAAAAACTTATTTTTTGATGTGTGCGAATTTGTTGCGGAATTTCTCCACGCGGCCGCCCATATTGTCGACCGATTTTTGGGTACCGGTGTAGAAGGGGTGCGTTGCGCTTGATGTATCCAGTTTGAAGAGTGGCAGTTCGCGGCCGTCTTCCATTTTGATCATTTCTTTGGTGTTCACGCATGAGCGGGTCACGATTTTTGAATCGTTGCTCATGTCCATAAAACACACTTCACGGTAGCTAGGGTGAATGCCCTCTTTCATAGCGATATCTCCAAATGAGTCGGTAGCCGCAGAAAAACCCACTTTCTCTGTACTTACCTAAAAATAATAACAAGCCCGCAATTATCGCATAAAGCGTGGCGCTTTAGATCGGGTTGACGCGCAGCACGCCCATGAGTTGCTGCGCCGGTGCCTGCGGGTCTAGCGTGTACAGGTGCTGGTTGGCGGCGCTGTCTAGGCGGCGCGAGATGCGGCGTTCGGCTAGCAACCAGTTCAAATGCGCCATGGTCTCGCCCAGCGCGAGCAATTGGTCTATCGGGTTGCGCAGGCGCGGGAATATGGCCGCCATGATGGCCGCAGCGGTGATAGACCCTTGCTCTTGCAGCACGCCTTCTATCGCGGCGAACTGCGCATGGTGCTGCTGGCGCAGCTCTTGCGTGCGCAGACGGATGCCGGTGAAGATGCCCTGGTGGGCGGGCAGCACCCAGGTTTTTTCGTCTAATTGCTCCAGCATATCGAGCGCGTCGAGCCAGTCTTGCAGCGGATTGGCCAGCGGCTCAAAAGGTGTAACAGGCACATTCGAGCTGATGCGCGAAATGAGCTGGTCGCCCGCCAAAAGCAGCGGCTGCTCAGGCGTGTCGATCGAGTAAAGGCAAGCGTGCTCGGGCGAATGGCCGCTGCCGATCAGCACCGTCCATTTGCGCTGGCCGATGTGCAGCACATCGCCGCCTCGCAGGCGGATGTATTGCTCGTGCGCTTGCGGAATAAAGGGGTCTTGGCGCAAAGCCTCGCCCATGCGCTGCAAAACCTCTATCGAAGCACCCGCTTGGCCATAAAACTGTGTAAAAGATGCTGGCAGTGGCCCCGCCGGGAATGCGCGGTAAGAGGTGCGCATGGTGTTGTTCTCGCTGCGCGTCATGTACAGCGGAATGTTGTAGGTGCTGCACAGCCAATGCGCCATGCCGGCATGGTCGTAATGGTAGTGGGTGCAAATTAGCGCCTTGAAGGGCAGGCCTTCAAGCTCGGGCGCTTGGGCGATGCGCTCCCACGCTTGAAAAGACAGTTCGTGGTGCAAGCCGGTATCAACCAGCACCCAGCCATCGCCATCGTGCAGCAAATAGACATTGATGTGGTTGAGCGGAATGGCCAGACCGACGCGGGCCCAGAGTACGCCCTCGGCGATGCGCACCAACTCGGCGCCGCCGGGTGCAGGTGGCTCAAGCGGATAGCCCAAAGGGGCACTGGCACGCTGACGCGCTTGTGCCTCGTTCAGAGCCGCAAGCGGTATAGCGGCGAGCGTAGCAGGGGCAGAAGGAGCGGCGTGAGGGTCTTGCATCAAAATAGGGCAGCCTTGCGAGCCGATGGCAGGGTCAAATGCAAAGGCTGCTGCGCTAGCACAAACGCTGGGTGCTAGGCGCGCAGCAGCGCATCGGCAAAGACTTGATTTTAGGCGATCACGCGTGCGACTGCATCGGCGTTGTAAGGCACATAGGCGCGCGCGGCTTCATCGCGCACCCACAGCGGGTCTTTCACCAGTTGCGGATCAAAGCCTTCTTTTTGCAGATCAACTTTGCGCAGCTTGTAGGTGCTGGTCATGTCGGCTACTTGGCTGATGCGGATAAACAGCGGCGCGGCGTAGCGCGGCACGCGTTTGCTGCACAGCTCAAAAAAGGCTTTACCGTCAAAGCTCGCGCCCTCGCTCAGGGTAATGGCGGCCATACCCGCGCGGCCAGACTGCTGCGGCACTTTAACGCCATAGACGGTGATGGTCTCAATGCCAGGGAAGTCGCCCAAATTGTCGGCCACTTCCATGGTCGAGACATTCTCGCTCTTCCAGCGGAAGGTATCGCCTAAGCGATCGACAAACCAGAGGTAGCCGTCTTCGTCTTCGCGCAGCAAGTCGCCAGACGACCACCATTGGTCGCCATCGGCAAAAGCATTGCGCAAGATTTTTTTCTCGTTGGCGGCTTTGTCGGTATAGCCCTCAAAGCGGCCCGCGATAGAGTCGGGGATTTGAAAAATCATGCCCAAAGCCTCGCCTGGCTCGCCCGGTTTGGCCAGCACATAACGGCCGTTTTCGTCGCGGATGTGGCAGTCGTTGTCGATGTCGTAGGCCGCCAGACGCAGATTCGTCAGCTTCCAATCAGGCACGCGCCCGACCGAGCCGACGCGGTTGTCCACATTCACGGTTGAAGTGTTGGCCTCGGTCGAGCCCCAGCTCTCGATGATGCGCATATCGCCGTAGCGCTCCACCCAAGCCGTCCACAATTCGGGCGCCAAACCTGTGCCGGTGATGACGCGCAGTTTGTGCTCTTTGTCATTGGCTTGTGCAGGCATGGTGAGCAGGTAGCGGCAAATCTCGCCCACATATTGCATGGCGGTAATGCCGTAGCGGCGCACATCGTTCCAAAACTCGCTTTTGCTGAATTTGCGACGCACGACCAAGCCCGAACCCATGACAAAAGCCGTGGGCGTGAGCGAGAGCGAAGCCGCGCCGTGGTAAAGCGGCAGGTAGGCGTAGTAAACATCGCTGGCATCGGTCAGCAGGGTTTGCTGCATGACATAGCCCGTCATCAACCAACGCGCGTGGCTGATGACGGCGGCTTTGGGTAGCCCCGTTGTGCCTGAAGTGAAGACATAAATCGCAGGCATTTCAGCCACTAAGCCCGTGCGCCATTCGGCTGGCGGGTTGCTGGTGGCAGCCGTTGGCAGCGCCGTCGAAAAGTCAAAATTGCAAGCCGCTACCTGGGCGCTGCTGGCAGGTTTTTCACTGTCACGCACCAGCCATTTTTTGATGTGGGCCACTTCGGGCGCATCAAACAAGGGCAAAATTTCTTCGCCGACGATGCAGGCTTTGGCATTGGTCGCCTCAAAAGCGTGAGCCAGTGGCTTGCCGGTGATGTTGGTGTTGATAAAGGCCGCAACCGCGCCGACTTTCATCAAGCCAAACCAGTACATGAAGAATTCGGGGCGGTTTTCTAGCGCCAAGCCAACAACATCGCCGCATTGCACGCCCAAATCGTTTTTCAGTACATGGGCGACGCGGTTCACGGCCTCGTTCAGCTCGGCATAGCTAAAGCGCTGGTCTTGGTAAGCTAAGCAAAACTGCGAGCCAAACTGCTGGGCTGACTCTTCCACGCGCTCGGCGATGGTGTAGCTTTGGCTGGCGCGCACTTTGCCGCTGGCTGCGCCGCGCAGATTGAGTTTGGCCTGCGTCTCTTCGCGAGGAATGATGGAGGTTGGGGCTGCGGTCATGGTGAAGTCTCCTCGGGCTAAATCTGGTTTTATTTTGACGATTTTTGTGTCTGTGCTGCGCTGGCTTGGCGCGTGGCACAAAGTTCTGATTCTAGTGGCAGTGATACGGGCTTGGGAAAACTGCTGATGCGCTTGCCCTAAAAGCCGATTATCCGCTGCTGGCTAGCTACTAAAAAGTGAGCTGCTCAGGCAGTTTTGACGCCTTAAAACACCAAAAACAGTCTTAAAAATGAATGTTATTGGCTCAATGTGGTGCTTAAGGGTGCTCTTGCGGCGCGGCGCCAACGCCCGTGGTGCGAGCCGCGGGCTTGAAGGCGTGTTTGCTGCTGACATAGCTGGGGCTGCCCAAGTCGGCTTGGCTTTTGGGCACACTCAAGTTGCCGATTTCTTCTATGTCGATGCAGAACACTTTGCCAGGCAAAACCAGTTGCTCGACGAGTTGCTCGGGCCTTAGGCGGTTGCCAGGGTTTTGCAAAACCACAGCCACATAGGCTTTGTGCCACGAGTAATTGCGGCTGCCTTTCTCCAATATCCACATTTTCAGTATCGACGGCAAGCGCTGCGCCGAGGCGATCAAGTCCTCCAGTTGGTAGGCGCTCAACAAATGCGGCTGGGTGTAGGCCATCAAGGGGCTGGACTCAATGTCTTGCCAATAGGCTTGGTCTTGTTCTTCATACAAATCCAAGCGCTCTAACCAGCTGTTGAGCAGGTCCTGCACTTCGGGCGTGGCGGGCAGGCGCTCCAAAATCTCCACCGCCAGCAAAATGGCGCGGCGTTGGTGTTCGGGGTAGCGGTCCACCATCTCAGCCAGCGGCACCAGCACTTGCTTGTCGCCGCGCTCCATCATCCATTCAATTTGGCGCCACAGCGCGTAGGCGTTGTGCTGCTCGAGTGCGCGTATGCGGCCAAAGACCATATCGGCATCGGCCTCGCGCATTTGGCGTTGGTAGAGTTGCGCCAGGCGCTCTAATTCTTTGACCTGCAAGCCGTCAATGGCTTCTTGCAAAACCTCGATTTTGTGCTGGTCTTGAATAAACTGCTGGCGCAAGATGCGCCAACGGCTTTCGTTCTCGCGCCACCACGCTTGGTCAAACTGGGCGATGGCTTTGTCAAAGGCTTTGCCCAGCAACACACCGGCATGGCGTGGCGAGGGCGGCGGTACTTCCAGTGTGCGCTTGAGTGCGATGACGCGCTCGCGCACGGGTGGCGGCGTGTGGTTGTGGCTGGCGACTTCGCGGCGCAACTCGGCAAAGCGCTCGCTCACGGCGCGCGCTTTGGGCGGTTTGATGTTCCAGCCCGCTAGCCAAGCAAAGGGCAGCTTCTCGGGCGTGGTTTGCCTGCAAGCGAGCTGCCAAAACTGGCGCCAATGCTCGTGTTCGACATGGTGCGCGACGATGGCGTTTTCGATCAAAGCTTCGGCCATGCGATTGCGCGAATAGACTTTGCTAGCGGCTAAGTCGGCGGCGTATTCTTCGAGTCGCGCTAGGGCAAAACTCTGCGCCAAAAAGCGTGGCCGATACCAGCGCATAAAGGCGTGGCCCACGCCCATCACCACGCTGCGGGGTCGGCGGGCGGCATTGTCGCTGGCCAATAAATGCTGCCAAGTGCGGCGCAGGCGATAGACATAAGTGTCGATCTTGTCATCGTCGCCGCGCAAATGCGCATATTCTTGTGCGATCAGGGCCAGCAAACGCTCAGGGCTGGCGCTGATGACATAGGGCAGACCTAAGCACAAATAATTTTGCGTCTTGCCCCAAAAATCAAACCGACGCAGCGGCAAAATGCGGGCCGAGAAATCGGTCGTCAGCAACACATGATGGATAGGCGGCGCTTGCAGCTTGTGTTGAATCTTTGCCAACATGCGAAACAACTCGGGGGCTTGTTCCTCTTGCACAAAATAACCTTGGGGTTTGGCCACGCGCATGCGCACCGAGTGCATCGCAGTCGCCCCGAGCACACTGCCCACCAGCGCCAGCGTTAATGCCCAATAGAGCTGCCAGCCCAAGAACAAAGCCAGCACAGCGAGCACGACCAAGCTGGCGCCCAGTATGGGCAAGCCAAACGCATAAGCCCAGCCCAAATACAGGGTGCGATAAATCTGCTGGCGGTAGGCGCTGAGGTTCTCGGCAGCGGCACGCTCGCTTTGTCGCGAGAGCGCCTGAAAGGCAACTTGTTTCATGTCTGCGGGTGCGGTAACGAGGAGGGGCAAAGACCCAGCTAACTGTAACGGCAATTGCTTGGCATTCAGACGGCTGGTCAAAATGAGTGGCACTTGGCTCAGTCAAGCGGGCAAAAAAAAGCCCCAGTTTTTAAAGACTGGGGCTAACCACCTTTTTTGGGGTGGAGGAGACAAAAGCTGCAATGAAACATTGCAACTAGGTCAGTATAAGAGATTTGGTGCAGTGCAGCATTTTTGTCGGGTTTAAACCTTGCTGACCCGTTGGTTATTTGTAAATCTGACGCATAATTGCTCTTAAGTTGTTGATAAAAAGGGCGAGATGATGGATTGCACAGTGACCTGGGTAGGCAGCAAAGCGGCTGGTGGCGGCTTGTCGGCCATGAGTTTTTTGGCGCAAACGGGCAGCGGCCACAGTGTGGTGATGGATGGTGCGCCCGATGCCGCTAAACCGGAGCAAAGCGGTGCCAATTTGGCGCCACGGCCAATGGAGTTGCTGCTTGCGGGCGCGGGTGGTTGCACGGCCTACGATGTGGTTTTGATTTTGCAACGCGGTCGCCACGATGTGCGCGGCTGCAGCGTGCAGGTCAAGGCCGAACGCGCCGAGCAAGACCCCAAAGTCTTCACCGCCATCAACTTTCACTTTGTGGTGACCGGCAATGTGCCCGTGGCAGCCGTCGAGCGCACCATAGCCATGAGCCACGACAAATACTGCTCGGCCACCATCATGCTGGCCAAAACGGCGACCGTGACCACTTCGTTTGAAATCATCCCCGCGCCAGCGGCTGCTTAAAGCCTCGACTAGCGTTGGTGCAAACCAGTGTGACTGCCAGTCAGCGCCCACCCTTGTCGGGGTTTGACCCCAGCGCCCTGCCTTTGCTGCGTGAGGGCGAGGCGCTGCCGCCCGTACCGCTGGCGCATTTGCAAGCCGCGGCCTTGCGCCAGCGCTTTGCCGCGCCGCCAGCTTGGCAGGTCGATGGTTTGAACGAATTGCCCTGGGATGCGAGCCAGCCTTTGGTGCCTAGCGCGGTTTTGATTCCTTTGGTCATGCGCGATCAGTTGCAAGTGCTGCTGACTGAGCGCAGCGCGAATTTAAGCAAACACTCAGGCCAAATTGCTTTTGCCGGCGGCCGCATGGATGCGAGTGATGCCGATGCGATTGCCTGCGCCCTGCGCGAAGCGCAAGAAGAAATTGGTTTGCAAGCCCATGCGCTAGAGATTTTAGGCACTTTGCCCACTTATGTGACAGGCACCGCCTTTGCCATCACCCCCGTGGTGGCGCTGCTGCAGCCCGATTACCGCTTGCTGCTGAATCCGCAAGAGGTGCAAAGCGCGTTTGAGATTCAGCTGGCGCATTTGATGAACCCCGCCAACCACTTTTTGCAAGAGTGGCGCATGGCAGACAGCCAGCGGCGTTGGTTTGCCATGCCCAGTACCGACCATGCGGGGCAAAACCGCTATGTGTGGGGCGCGAGTGCGGGTATTTTGCGCAACCTCTACCGTTTGTTAGCGGCTTGAATCGCTACTAGATCTGCGCTTAGGCTGAGGCTCCACGCTGGTTTTTCTCGGCGGCGCATAAATCGCGCATAATTTTGGCATGGTGTTTTTCACAATATTTTTCGCCTTGCTGTTTGAACAAGCGCGTCCCTTGGGCGCGCACAGCAGCGTGCACAAGGGTGCGCGCGCGTGGGTCTTGCAGATTTTGCGCAGTTTTGACACGGGCCAAATTCCTTCGGCTTGGCTGGCCTGGGGCTTGATGGTGCTGCTGCCAGCGCTGCTGACTACAGTCGTGCACTGGCTGCTGCTTTTGCAGGGCAGTTGGCCGGCTTGGTTGCTCTTATTCATTGCCCATGTGGCGGTGCTTTACTTCACGCTCGGCTTTCGCCAGTTCAGCATGTACTTCAGCACCATCCGCGATGCCATGGCCGCGGGTGACGAGGCAGCAGCGCGCGCCGCGCTCACCAAATGGACTTATGTCGTGCCCAATAAAGCGCTGAGCGGCGGCGATGTCTTGCGCCGCGTGTTGGCGCAGTCGGCGCTCTCGGCGCATGTGCATGTTTTTGGCGTGATGGTGTCCTACTGTTTGGGTGCGGCGCTGGGCCTAGGGCCAGCGGGCGCGGTGGTTTACCGCATGGCCGAGTTGGTGGCGCGTGCCTGTGCCCACTACACCGACAAAGGGTTGGCTCAGCCTGGCCGCGCGCATGTGGTCAGCAGCGCCATGCTGGGCGTGGCCCAAAAAAGCTGGTTCGCGCTTGACTGGTTGCCTGCGCGCATCAGCGCTCTGCTATTCGCCATCGTCGGTAATTTTGAAGAGGCCATAGACGGCTGGCGCACATACCGCCCGCAGAGCGCGGCGGCTGACAGCTCGGGGCTGATTTTGGCGGCCACGGCGGGCGCCTTGAACTTGAATTTGGGCGTGACGCTGGGCGGCGAGGGTGAAGTGCCGCTGCCAACAGAGCCTGAAAACCCTGAACGCGATGCGCCCAAGCCCGCCCACATGCAAGCCGTGGTGGGTTTGGTCTGGCGCGCCGTGGTGGTCTGGATGACGCTGCTGGCACTCTTCACCGTGGCGCGGCTGTCGTCGTAACGCGCTAGATGAATAAAGCACCACATAACGCAGCCTCAGGCTGCGTTTTTGATTGCCCCATAAAATGGTCTGCAGCGCCCGTGTTGTGAGGCGCTTTTTTTGACCCTTTTTTATGTCGCTAGACCCCATTTTGATCTTCAAACTTCTGGCCATCGGCGCGGGCGCGGGCTATGCCGCGGGGTTGCTGGGCATAGGCGGCGGCATGGTCTTGGTGCCCTTTATCACCGCCGTGCTAGAGAGCCAAGGCTTGGCGCTCGACATGGCCGTCAAAATGGGCATTGCCACGGGCATGGCGACCATCGTTTTTACCTCCATCAGCAGCATGCGCGCGCACAATAAACAAGGGGCGGTACGCTGGGATTTGGTCAAAACCATTGCGCCTGGCATTTTGCTCGGCGCACTCTTTACCAGTTTGGGCTTGTTTGGCGTGCTCAAAGGCAAATGGCTGGCGGTGCTGTTTGGTCTATTCGTGATTTTCTCGGCCACGCAAATGCTGCTCGATCGGCAACCCAAGGCCTCGCGCACCATGCCGGCTGTGCCTGGGCGGGTGGCTGCAGGCGGCGTCATCGGCGCGGTCTCGGGCTTGGTCGGCGCAGGCGGCGGCTTTATCAGCGTGCCGTTTTTGGTTTGGTGCAATGTGCCTATGCACAGCGCAGTGGCCACATCGGCGGCGCTGGGCTTTCCCATCGCCTTGTTCAACAGCATAGGCTATGCCTACAGCGGCGCAGGGCTTGCTGGGCGCATGGACCACTCGTTGGGCTACATCTGGCTGCCTGGTTTGCTGCTCATTGCTTCGTGCAGCGTGCTGACGGCGCCGCTGGGCGCTAAGACTGCACACGCCCTCAATCCACGGCCGCTTAAACGCGTTTCGGCCGTGGCACTCTATGCAGCAGCTGTTTATATGCTGTTTAAGGTGCTTTGAGTCATTTTTAGGCATTAAATTGGCATTTTAGGCCGTCAAACCTGCCTGAGCAGCTATTAAAAACAGAGTTAAATCGACATCAAGCTGGGTTATTGATATCTATGAATTCGTGTTCCAAGCCCAGTTGCTGCGCCACATGCGCGGCGATGGCGGGCGCGCCATAGCGCTCAGTCGCGTGGTGGCCGCAGGCCAAATAGGCAACGCCGCATTCGCGTGCCAAATGGGTTTGCGGTTCAGACAACTCGCCCGTGATAAAGGCGTCGGCCCCGGCTGCAATCGCCGCCTCAAAATAACTTTGCGCGCCGCCTGTGCACCAAGCCACCGTGCGTATGGGGCGCTGCAATTCGGGCGGGGCGGTGATGAGCTGCACTTTGCGCCCCAGCGTTTTCTCGATGTGCTGCGCGAGTTTTGCGGCATGCAGGTGTGGCGTTTGCCCCAGCCAGCCCAAGTTTTGCTCACCAAATTTTTGCGTTTGCGGCGTAAAGCCCAAGAGCTGCCCCAGCTGCGCGTTGTTGCCATAAAGCGGATGCGCATCCAGCGGCAGGTGGTAGGCGTAGAGGTTGATGTCGTGCGCCAGCAGCAGTTGCAGGCGCTGCTTCATCCAGCTGACTACACGGCCATCTTGGCCGCGCCAAAACAGGCCGTGGTGCACAAAAATGGCGTCGGCCTGGGCCGCAATGGCGCTTTCTATCAAAGCGGCTGAGGCGGTGACGCCCGAGACGATTTTTTGCACCTGCGCCTTGCCTTCAACTTGTAGGCCGTTGGGGCCATAATCGCGAAATGTTTCTGGCTGCAGCAGCGTGTCAAAATGTTGCAAAAGTTCTTGCCGATGGATAGACATAGAGAAAGCCTTTTCAATGCGTAAACTGTGGCTCTTATTCTCGCAGGTCGCAACCGTGTTGCTCGCCTGCTGGTTTGTTGTGATTACCTTGCAGCCGCACTGGCCCATTACTTGGCGCAAGGCGATGAGCGAAGTGCCCGCGCCTGCGGCTGTGTTTTTGGGCGAGGATGGCGCGCCTTTGGCGCAACCCGCGCCTGGGCAAATGGTGAGTTTTCGGGCGGCGGCAAAGGCGGCTTCGGCTGCCGTGGTCAGTATCAACACCAATAAAGCGAGTGCGCCGCCAGCCGATGACGAAGACCGCTGGTACCGCTTCTTCTTTGGCGAACAAGAGGGCGACGAGGCGCAGCGCGGCATGGGTTCGGGCGTTATCGTCAGCGCTGATGGCTATGTGCTGACCAACAACCATGTGGTTGAAGGCGCGCAAGAGATCGAAGTGGTGTTGAACGACAGCCGCAAGGTCAAGGCCAAAGTCATAGGCACCGACCCCGAAAGCGATTTGGCGGTGCTGAAGATCAGCCTCGAGCGCTTGCCGGTGATCACTTGGGGCAGCTCAGACGCGCTGCAAGTGGGTGATGCGGTGCTGGCCATCGGCAACCCCTTTGGTGTGGGGCAAACGGTGACCAGCGGCATCGTGAGCGCTTTGGGGCGCAACCATTTAGGCATCAATACTTTTGAGAACTTTATCCAAACCGATGCGGCTATCAACCCCGGCAACTCGGGCGGCGCTTTGGTCGATAGTGCTGGCAATCTGCTGGGCATCAACACGGCAATCTATACGCGCTCGGGCGGCAGCATGGGCATAGGCTTTGCCATACCCGCGAGTTTGGCGCGGCAGGTGATGGATGGCATCGTGAAAGAAGGGCGCGTGACGCGCGGCTGGGTCGGCATCGAGCCGCAAGACCTGAGCCCCGAGCTGGCGCAAACTTTTGGCTTGCCTGAGCGTGTGCAGGGCATCATCATCACCGGCGTGCTGCAAGGCGGGCCGGCGGATAAAGCGGGCGTCTTGCCCGGCGATGTCATCACCCATGTGGCCGACAAACCGGTGCGCAACACCAGCGAATTGCTGACGCAGATCGCGGGCCTCAAACCCCATATCGACACCGAATTGCTGATCAATCGCAAAGGCCGCGCCATGGCCTTTAACATCACGCCGGGCGAGCGCCCCAATCGGCGCGATTTGCGCTAAAAGGTGATTTTTAATCGTGACAGAGACCGAGCGTACTGCCCTGTGCCCGAGTGCCGATCTGCAAGAAGGCGGCTTGGCCGTCCCTTTTGATGTGCAGTTTGCGGGTCAAACCTGCCGTGGTTTTGCGGTGCGTTTTGAGGGCAAAGTTCACGCTTATGTGAACCGCTGCACCCATGTCGGCATGGAGCTCGACTGGCAGCCCAATCAAGTCTTTGACGCCAGCGGCGCATGGCTGATTTGCGCCAGCCACGGCGCGGCCTATGCGCCCGATTCGGGGGCGTGTGTGGGCGGCCCCTGTCGTAAAGCCCTACAGAAAATTGACTGCTCGGAAGCGGATAATATTGTTTACTGGCACAGCGCTTGGAACTTGCGTCCGGTGGTTTTTTAGATTGAATTTCCCTTTTATTTTTGCAAAAGCACGCTATTTTTATGAATGATTACTCGCCCAAAACGGGCTCGACGAGCGATACCACTTGGGAGCGCGCTACCTTAGAAAAACTGGTGCTGGCGCAGGTGAACGAAGCCCGTGCCAGCCGTCGCTGGCGCATGGTCAAAACGCTGCTCTGGCTGCTGTTGTTTGCGGCTTTTGTCTATGCTTTGTTCATGGGCAACCCTGAGAAAACCAAGGTCGCGGGTTTGTCTGAGCCACATACAGCGCTGATCAATATCTACGGCGAAATTGGCGCCGATGCCGAAGCCAGCAGCGAGAATTTGCTGCCCAGCCTGCGCAAAGCGTTTGAGAGCAGTGGCGCGCAAGCCGTCGTCTTGCACATCGACTCGCCCGGCGGCAGCCCGGTGCAAGCGGGCCTCATCAACGATGAAGTCAAGCGCCTCAAAGCCAAGTACAACAAAAAAGTCATTGTGGTCGTGGGTGAAATGTGTGCCTCAGCGGCTTATTACATTGCGGCTTCGGCTGACGAGATTTATGTCGACAAAGCCAGCATCGTGGGCAGCATAGGCGTGTTGATGGATGGCTTTGGCTTTACCGGCACGATGGAAAAGCTGGGCATAGAGCGCCGCTTGATGACGGCGGGCAGTAACAAAGGCATGTTGGACCCTTTCAGCCCCCTCAAACCCGAAGACGCCGTGCATGTGCAAACCATGTTAGAGCAGATTCACCAGCAATTCATTGCTGTGGTCAAAGCCGGACGCGGCAAGCGCCTGCAAGAAACACCTGATACCTTTAGCGGCAAATTTTGGACGGGCGAAGAGTCGATTCGCTTAGGCTTGGCCGACCATTTGGGCGGCGTGGACTATGTGGCACGCGAAGTGGTGAAAGCCGAAGAAATCGTGGATTACACCCCGAACCAAAATGTGGCCGAGCGTTTGGCGAAAAAATTTGGCGCATCGGTAGGCGCGGGCGCTTATAAAGCGGCCATGGAACATGGCCTTGCGGTGCGCTAACCGCGTGAAGGCGCGTGGCTAAACAAGGCGCGGCGTGACTCTGCCAGCCAGCCCCTCGGCCACGCGCATCGCCGACTATTTGCGCCATGTGGCGCTAGAAAAGCGCCTGTCTGCACGCACGCAAGCGCTCTATGGCTATGAGCTGGAGCGTTTGCAAAAGCTCGCGCAGCAAATGGGCTTAGAGCCATTAGCCGCCAGCAGCGCTGATTTGCGCACTTGGGCGGCGCGTTTACATGCACAGGGCATGAGCGCCCGCAGCATTGCCCTCACACTCTCGGTTTGGCGCGGTTGGTACGCTTGGCTGGGCTTGCATGGGCTCATAGCCGCCAACCCCGCTGCCGCCTTGCGCGCACCCAAAAAAGCCCAAAGCCTGCCCAAAGCGCTGGCGGTCGATGATGCCATCACCTTGGCCAATTACGCTAGCGAGCGCGTGGCGCAATGCCGCGGCCTGGCACAAACACTGGCGCTGCGCGATGCGGCCATTGTCGAGTTGCTCTATGGCAGCGGCTTGCGTTTGGGTGAACTGTTGGCTTTGGATGCCGTCGTCACAGCACAAACCGAACAAGAAGGGCGTGGCTGGGTCGATCTGCAAGCCGCTGAGGTGCATGTCATGGGCAAGGGCAGTAAACGGCGCACCACGCCCGTGGGCGCCAAGTCTTTGCAAGCTTTGCAAGCCTATTTGGCACAACGCTCGGCTTTACTCAAACCCCATCAGGCGGATGAGGCGGCGCTGTTTTTGGGCGCGCGCGGTGGCCGCTTGGGCAAAGCGGCGCTGTGGCAAATGCTGCGCGCCCTGTCGCTTGCCAGTGGCTTGCCCGTGCATGTGCACGCGCATGTGCTGCGCCACAGTTTTGCCAGCCATGTGTTGCAGTCCAGCGGCGATTTGCGCGCGGTACAAGAGTTGCTGGGCCACGCCAATATAGGCACGACGCAGATTTATACGCGCCTAGACTTTCAACACTTGGCCAGCGCCTACGACGCGGCGCACCCGCGCGCGAAAAAGAAAGACGATTAAGCCCCAGCAATTGCTAGATTACTTATAGACTAGCTGGCTCTGCCCCGCACTGCGCGGTTGCCGCTCATTTTCCAAATCTTGCACCTGTATGACGACTTCACCTAGCCGCTTGCGCCGCTACGCTTTTCTATTTCTCAAAATCATTTTGCTGCCGCTGGCGTTTTATGCCGTGGTCTATGCGGCTTTGCAAATACCCGCAGCGCGCAGCATCTTGGCCAACGAGGCTTTGGTCAAAACCGATGCGGGCTATGTGCAAGGCTGGCGCTTGCCCGAGCGCAGCGTTTTTCTGGGCCTGCCTTATGCCCAGCCGCCATTGGGGGATTTGCGCTTTGCCGCACCGCTGCCAGCTCAAGCTTGGGGTGGCACGCGCACCGCGCTGATGGTTGGTCCCATGTGCGCCCAAGCGGCGGTGCCCGCTTTGCGCTTGCCTGGCAGCGAAAGCGAAGATTGTTTGACCCTGAATGTCTACAAACCGCACAACACGACGGGCAAACCGCTACCGGTGATGGTTTGGATCCATGGTGGCGGCTTTGTTACGGGCAGCGGCAGCTTTTCGCTTGCGAGTGATTTGGCCGTGCGCGGGCAAGTGATCGTGGTGACGATGAATTACCGCTTAGGCCCGTTTGGCTTTTTCGCTCACACCGCATTGGCGGCGCAAGATGGGCGTGCCGTGGGTAATTATGGTTTGCTGGACCAGCAGTTGGCGATAGATTGGGCGCGGCGCAATGCGGCAGCCTTTGGCGGCGATGCCAACAACATCACCCTGTTTGGCCAGTCTGCGGGCGGCACGAGCGTGTGCGCGCATTTGGCCTCGCCCGCGATGAAGGGACAGTTTCAAGCGGCTATCGTGCAAAGCGGCTTGTGCGATGACAAACTGGCGCAAAGCATGGTCAGCGCCCTCAAAATGGGCGAAGGCATCGCCCGCAAACTCGGTTGCACCCAAACCAGCGCTGATGCCCTAGCAGCCTGCCTGCGTCGCCAGTCGGTGGCCGATTGGGTTGCCACCATGGGTGAGGTCGGTGTGACCTCAGCCGTGCCTTATCGTCCCGTGTATGCCAGCGCCGTTTTGCCCGAGCCGCCGCTAGCGGCCATGCGAGCGGGGCGTTTTCACCATGTACCGATTTTGATCGGTAGCACGCGCGACGAGGGCAGTCTGATCGTGGCGATGGAAGAAAACGGCAAGATCAGAGCGAGCAAAAACACTTTGACCACGGCTGATTTGCAGCAAGCCGATACGCTGGACGCCTATATGCAGCGCTTACGCGACTACTTTCCGGCGCACTATGCGCAAGTGGCGCAGCGCTACCCCTTTGCGCGTTATGGCAGTGGCACGCTGGCATACAGCGCGGTGTTGACGGATTATTTATTTGCTTGCGATGCCGATAGCGTGCGCCAAGCGCTGCTGGCCCAAGGCGTGCCGGTCTACGCCTATGAATTTGCCGATGCGCCTAGCGGCAATTTGATCAGCAATGACCAAAGCGGCATGCAGTTGGGCGCTTACCATGGCGCTGATTTTTTCTATCTTTTCTACAACCCATTGTTTCGCCAAAGCGCTGCCGAGCATGCTTTGGGCCGCGATATGAAAGACTACTGGAGCAGCTTTGCGCGTGAGCACCAGCCGCATTTGCCACTCGGCCAGGGCGGGGCGCAGTGGCCGCGTTTTGATGCACAGGGCAAAGTGTTTCGTTTGCAAACCACGGGCAGTATGGCGGCGCGTGATTTCCGCAGCGTCCACCAGTGTGACTATTGGCAAAGCGCCCAAGCGCCGAAGTGGCAGACCTTGGGGCAAGAAGAATAGGGTGGAGAGGCCAATTTTCAGTGAGAAATTGGCATTTTAGGCCGTCAAACCTGCCTGAACAGCTATCTATTTAATAGTTGTTCGTGGCTTTGCTTTTAAGCGTGTTTACAGGGTGCCGTAGCTGTGCAAGCCGCTTAAGAACATATTCACACCCAAGAAGGCAAAGGTGGTAATGGCCAAACCCACCAGCGCCCACCAGGCCGCGATATTGCCGCGCAAACCCTTCATCAGGCGCAGGTGCAGCCACGCAGCGTAATTGAGCCAAACGATGAGCGCCCAAGTCTCTTTCGGGTCCCAGCTCCAATAGCCGCCCCAAGCTTCAGCCGCCCAAAAGGCACCCAAAATCGTGGCGATGGTGAAGAAGGCAAAGCCAATGGCGATGGATTTGTACATCACATCGTCGAGTACTTGCAGGCTAGGCAAATTGGCGGCGATGCGCTTGCGCGCGGCAATGATGCCACCCGCGATCAAGATGGCGGTGCCAAAGTACACAGCCCAATAGCTGCTCAGGGCTTCGATTGGGTTTTTACGAAACACCAGCGGCTCCAAGCACAAAACCATGCCCAATAAAAACAAGGGCAGCAGCTTGGCCCAGCCGCCGTCCTCTTCGGCATTCTTTTTGATCAAGTAGGCAAAGGCCACCATCGCGGCGAGCGAGAAAGTGCCGTAGCCGATAAAGTTGGCTGGCACATGCAGCTTCATCCACCAGCTTTGCAGCGCGGGTACCAGCGGCTGTATGGCCTGCGCTTCACGATTAAAGGTGTACCAGAGCAAAAAGCCCACGGCCGCACAAATGATCAGCAAGACGAAAGCGCCCAGGCTGTAACCGTTATTGCCTTGGCGCTGATAGTGTTCTTCAAAATACAAATAAAACAGCGCCGTCATCCAGCAAAAGAGCACAAACACTTCGTACAAATTGCTAACTGGAATGTGGCCAATATCGACGCCGAGTAAATAGCTCTCATACCAACGCACCAACATGCCGATAAGAGCCAGCGCGACTGCAGCCCAAGTCAAGCGCGAGGCGATTTGCCCCAAGCCCTGCGCTTGGGCTTTAGACAAAAGCGAGAGCCAGTAAAAGATGCACGCCATGCCAAAAAGCACGCACATCCACAAAATAGCCGATTGGCTCGAGAGAAAGTACTTGAGTAAAAAGACTTGCTCCGCCCCCTCTAGCGTTGCCGGGTAAAGACTAATCGCCAGCAAAGCACTGCCCGCAGCAACCGCCGTCAATATTTGCAGCGGCCGCCAAAACCACAGCAGGGCGATGAGCGTGGGCACCGTGCCTATCAAAATCGCCTTTTCGTAGCCATCCATGAAGGGGTGGAACTGCTGCCAAGCAAAGGCCGCGCCGACGATGAGCGCCAAGGCAGTGAGCCAATCGCGCCACGAGCGCTGCGTCCAATACGACTTGCCGCGACCGTGGGCGGCGATGGTTTCAGTGCTGACAGTGTTGTTGGTCATAGCATTAGGCGCTCACTCGCTTGAGCAGCGCATCCCGTGTTGTTTCAAACCCTTGATCCGCATCCAGCGTGTGCCGGTTGCTTGAAAAAGCCATGCGCAACTGCGCATCGTGCCCCAGCCAAACCCACAAGCGTTGCTCGCGGATATAGAGCATGGCGAGCACACCCAAAATCAAGAAAATACAGCCAGCATAAACCACCCATTTACCCGGCCCGCGCGTGATTTGAAAGACGCCGGCTTGCACTTGCTTGAAGTTTTTCAGGGTGTAAATCAGGGGCACGGGGTAGGCGTAAACATCGCTCAGCGCGGTCAGCATTTGCGCCACATAGGCTTGGCTCTGGGCATTGTCAGGTAAAGCGGTTAGCCCTGCTTGTGCGCGGGTTAACTGGGTCAACTCGAACAAGCTGCCAGCCAGCATACGCAGCACATATTCGCTGGCTTGCGCGCGTTCGGCCTCGGGTACGCGCGCCTCAATGTGGCGGGCGATGGCGGGCAGACCCGCGCGTGTTTCAGGCGTGCTATCAGGCGCGGGGCTGCTGCCCGCAAAGCGATCGAGCGTGAGGGCGGTCGCCTCTTGCAATTGCGCCAGCAATTGTGCTTTGGATTCGGCCTTGTTGCTCGAGAGTTGTGCCGAACGCTCGGCGTAGCGCTTGGCCGCCAGCGCCCGCAGCTCAGGCTTGGCCAGGGCGCGCTTCACCCGCGCAAACTCTTGCGCGCTGCCTTCACTGTCGATCGGCACGCGCAAATAGCGAAAGCCATCGGCCGGATTGCTGCGCACCCCAAACAAAAAGTGCGGCAGGGTTTGGTCCGCCATTTGTATTGGCAGCATGTAGTTGTCAAACTCCAGCGCTTGGCCCGCGCTGTCTCGCAGTTTGTATTGCACCTTGGGGCCCACATTGCGCAAGCTCGGGTCTTCTTTGCTTTTGTTTGCCGCGCCCAGGTGCTTGTCTAGGCTGCTTTGGATGTTTACCGCGCGCACATCGGTGGCTTTGCTGTCTTGGCCAAAATTCTCGACATTGATCAGGCGCAGGTCGCCATATTCAATCGTTAGGGGCGAGGCCAGTGCGACGGTTGCGCTCTCACCTATGCGCCCTTGCAAGGTAGGGGCGTTCAGTCCCTCTTCCAGCAGCAGCGGCTCGAGCGTCAGAGCAGAGCCACCGTCTTCAAAGCTCGACTGGTAAATGCTGTTGCCCTTGTAATCAAAGGGTTTATTCACCTCGATGCGGGCGGGAGTGACTTGGCCCGTGGCTTTGTCATGGATGAGGATGTCGCTGGCAAACAGTTTGGGCATGCCAGTTGAATAGTATTCAACGATGAATTTTTTCAGCTCGATGGAAAACGGCAAGTCTTGAATCAGAATGCCGCCAGTTTGCGTCAAGATCGCGCTGCTGGCTGCTGTGCCTTCGCTCACGCGCAGATTGGCGCGGAAAGATGGGTTGCTGGCCGACAAGCGGTGCTCGGCAGGAATTTGCGAGATAAAGCCTTGGCCTTGAAAGACGCTTTTTTGGCCCGTCCAAGTTTGCAGTTTGATGAGCAAGTCGCCGTCGAGCAGGCCGCCCAAGCAAATCAAAACGATCGCGCTGTGCGCGGCGATATAGCCCAGCTTGCTCAGAGCGCCCGCTTTGGCCGCCAGCATCACGCCATCGGCGCGGGTTTGCATTTTGACGCGCCAGCCTTGGCCGGCCAAATATTCGCCCAGTTCGCGCGCGCGCACCTCAGCACTGCCGCTGTAGTTGCCGCTGTAGCTGTGCTTGGCGCCAAAGGCGGCAAAGCTGGCCAGACGCAGATTCTCTTTGTGGTCGCGCAAATGGCGCAAAATTTTGGGCGTGTTTCGCGTGATGCACAAGCTGGTTGAGACGACCAGGAAACCCAAAATCAGCAAAAACCACCAGCTGCTATAGACCGTGTTGAGTTTGCTGGCGGTAAACACCTCGGCCCAGAAAGGTCCGAACTGGTTCACATAGTTGATCGCAGGCTGGTTTTGCTGAATCACCGTGCCGATGATGGAGGCAATGCAAATGAGCGCGAGCAGCGCGACTGCAAAGCGCATGGAGGACAGCAGTTCGACAAAACCCGCCCACGCCCGCTGCAAGCGGGTGCCGCGGCGCGAGAGCGTGATGCCAGCTTGTGAGAAATCGGGCGCAGCGGGGTTAGTTGTGTTGGTCACTGGACAGAATGAAGGCCTGGGCCAGAGTTGGCGCAGGCCTTGAGTGGTTGGGGACTTAAAAGGGACTCGTTGTCTTAACGCAGACCAGCGGCGTAATCGGCAACGGCCTTGATTTCGCGGTCGTTCATTTTGGCAGCGACATCATGCATGATGGCGTTGTTGGCACGCGTGCCGTCGCGCAGGGCTTTTAATTGCGCTTCGGTGTAGACCGCGTGTTGGCCTGACAGGCGTGGGTATTGGCTAGGAATGCCAGCGCCGTTGGGGCTGTGGCAGCCCGCGCAAGCTGGAATGGCGCGATCCGCAATGCCGCCGCGGTAGATTTGCTCACCCAAGCTGACCAGCTCTTTGTCTTTGGCGGCGCCCGCTTTGGGTTTTTGTACGGCCAACCAAGCGCTGATGTTTTGCACATCGGCGTCGCTCAACATGGCAGAAAAGCCGCTCATGATGGCGTTGGCGCGTTTGCCGCTTTTGAATTCGTGCAATTGTTTGGCCAGATACTCAGGGTGTTGTCCAGCCAGACGCGGGTATTCGGGTGAGCCAGCGTTGCCATCAGCGCCGTGGCAGGCCGCGCACACGGCGGTGTATTTGGCTTCCCCCGCAGCGGCGTCCACTTTGGGGCCAGCGGCGACTTCAGTCGCAAAAGCAGAGCCTGCGAAGGCAAAGGTTGCAGCAAGGGCGAGTGAAGCAAACAATTTCATGATGGGTAACCGTCTTGTAGTGTTAAACAATAGCGAAGCGCTAAACCAGCTTATTTTATTACATTAGCCGCAGCTTTTTTGGCGGCGAGAGCGCACAAGCCTACAATGCGCAGCTTATGAATGATAACAATACCCCCGAGCCGAGCGCACAAGATGCGCGCAATTGGCTGCACACCTCGCGTTTCTTAACCACGGCGGCGCAGTTGAACCAGTTGCCCACTTTGGCTGTGCCCGAGATTGCTTTTGTGGGGCGCTCGAACGCGGGAAAATCCACCTGCATCAACACGCTCACGCAGCAAAGGCAGTTGGCTTATGCCTCCAAAACACCGGGGCGCACGCAGCACATTAACTTGTTCAGCGTGGGCCGTCAGGGCACGACCGACGCCATCCTGACCGATTTGCCCGGCTACGGTTACGCTGCTGTCCCCAAAGAGGCCAAGCGCCGCTGGCAACAAATCATGGCCAACTATTTGATGACGCGGCGCAATCTGCGCGCCGTCATCATGTTGTGCGATTCGCGTTTGGGTTTGACGGAGCTGGACGAGAGTCTGCTGGAGATCATTCGCCCGCGCGTGCAAGATGGTCTGGATTTTTTGGTCTTGATGACCAAGGCCGACAAGATGAACCGCGCCGAAGGCCAAAAGGCGCTGTCGATTGCGCGTTTGCAAACCGGTGGCGGTACCGTCAGTTTGTTCTCTGCGCTGAAAAAAACGGGCGTGGACGAGGTCAGCTTGCAGCTCTTGAAGTGGGCGCAAAGCGGCTTGCCACAAGCGCTGCAAACCGAGCTGGATGCGAAAATCGCCGCCGAGAACGAAGAAGAGATAGAGCCACCCGCTTTAGATGAATGAGCGCCATTACTATTAAATAAATAGCTGCTCAGGCAGGTTTGACGGCTTTAAATGCCAAAAACAGTCTTAAAAAACTGTTTTTTGCTTCTTGCTAGCCTGCAAACCACACCAAAGCTCCCGCCGCTGATGGTGCAAGCCAATCATGCAAACCAATTAGGGCTGCGCCCGGCAGGGTCGCTAGAATCAAGCCCGATATTCCCTCTAGCCCAAGACTGAAAAAAATCATGAGCGACGACTTAGACCTATTCCGTAAAGAAACTGCCGAGTGGCTAGAAGCCAACTGCCCCGCGTCCATGCGCCAGCCCATCACCGAAGAGTCGGTGCTGTGGTCGGGCTCGAAAATGCGCTTCATCAACGAAGACCAAAAAATCTGGTTTGAGCGCATGCGCGACAAAGGCTGGTTTGCGCCAGCTTGGCCTGCCGAATACGGCGGCGGCGGGCTAGACCCGAAACGCGCCCGCATCGTCGAGCAAGAAATGGCACGCCTGAAATGCCGCGCGCCGCAATACAACTTGGGCGTGTGGATGATAGGCCCAGCCATGCTGGACTTTGCCACGCACGAGCAAAAGCTAGAGCATTTGGTGCCGATGATGAAGGGCACGATCCGCTGGTGCCAAGGCTTTAGCGA
>CAZUUN010000007.1:0-26502 GCA_964622735.1 uncultured Burkholderiaceae bacterium
TTTTGCAACAGTTCTTCGAGCTTGCTGTCGGCTTGTTCGATGCGCAGTTGTTGGCCGAGCACGGGTTCGATTTCGGTCACCAAACGGGCCGAGCGCGCGCCTTTGGCTATCACTTGCTTTTGCGCTTCTTGGGCTTGCTCGTAATTGCTAAATACGCCCAAAGAAATACCGGGCTGGTAGCTGGCGGGCACGGGCAAATCGCTGCTGATGCGCAAGCGGCGCAGTTCGATTTTTTTGCGCTCAACCGCTTCGCCATCGGGGTAGCGGCCCATGTAAATCATCCACTGCCCAGCCGTGTCGATGTCTTGCATGGTCCAGCTGCCCGCGGGCAAGATCTCTTGCGCTTGGGCGGCCAGGTTTTTAGCCGCGGGCAGCGCAAACACGCCTGTCGTTAAACACCGTGTGGGATTGTTGATTTTGGCGATTTTGCGCGCGCGGATGTCGGTTTGCAGACTCAGTGCTTCCGGCCGAATTTGTTGGGCCGTGTATTGCGTCTCACGGTCTGAGTCAGCGGGCCAGCCCAGCGCGGCCAGCCAGCCCTGCGACCAAGTGAAAAAGCCCGCATTGAGCAGGACGAGCAGAATCAAGAAGTTACGCAGTTTCATGGTCTTAAAGTGTAGGGCCAGCCGCAAGCTAAAGCGCGCCGGGGCGCAAAGAGATTTCGGCGCTGCTGATGCGCAGCAACTCGGCATTGCCTTGCTGTATTTGGTAATGGCCTTGGGCATCGACCCCAAGCGCCATGCCGCTGGCGCCCGCGCTGCTGTGTATGGGCTGGCCATAGAGCACATCGCGCGCATGGTAATCAGGCACGAAGCTGGCAAAGCCCGTTTGCTCAAAACGCCGCGCCGCTTGCACCATGGCCGCCGTCAAGTGTGCGCACAACAACCCAGTATCGGCCAGCAAAGCAGCTGCCGCCGCTGCGGGCAGGGCGTTGGCGATATCGGTCGCTGGTGTGCGCAAATCGGGGGCTTGTGGTGCATCGCGCAAATTCAGCCCCAAGCCGATGACGACCCAACGCGCAGCGCCTTCGGGCGCGTGTGGCAGCGCCGCCGTCTCTATCAAAATGCCGCCTAATTTTGCATAGCCTGCGCCCTGGCGCAGCCACAAATCATTGGGCCACTTCACGCCCACACTGATGTGCAAGGTTTGAGCCACAGCCAAACCCAAGGCCAAGGACAGGCCCGACCAATCGCGTGGCGCCAAAGTCAAACCCACTGAGAAATACAAGCCGCTGGCGCTGGCCTCACTCGTGCCGCCGTTTGTGTCGGCTGGTGCGCCCAACCACAGGCGGCCCATGCGACCACGACCCGCTGTTTGCGCCTGCGCCCACAGCACTTGCGGCGCGGTGTTGCCTGCGCGCCCTTGGCGCATCAACTCGCTGTTGGTCGAGTCTATGCTGGCGACTTGGCGCACATCCAGCGCAGCAAAAAGGCTGGCATCTTGCGCCAACAAGGCGCTGCGCGTGGCTGCTACCCAATCTTGCATTTTTTATAGTCAAATCGTCATTTTAATGCGTCAAAGCTGCCTGAGCAGCTATCAAAAACAGATTGTTTATTTGCCTGGAGGCGGGGGAAAAGAAACAAAAGCGCGGGCGCGCACATCTTCCGACCAATGCTTTAGGGCTTCACGGCTCTTGCGCTGGCGCAAGGTTTTGCGCGCGAGTTCGCGCTGCTCCAAATCACCCACTTGCACGCGCTTGCGCTCTTGCACTTCAATTAAATGCACGCCGTAGCGGCTCACGATCGGCTCAGAAACCACGCCTATCGGCAAGCTGTCCATGGCCTCTTCAAACTCGGGCACAAACTGCCCTGGGGCGGTCCAACCCAAGCCGCCACCCGAGGCGGCGCTGCCGTCTTGCGAGTATTCTTTTGCCGCAGCCTCAAAACTCAATTTGCCCGCAGTGATGGCTTCTTTGACTTTTTTCAACTCAGCAATCACCTGCTCTTGGCTCATGCGCTCATCGGGGCGAATGATGATGTGGCGCGCCTTGGTTTGCACCACGCTGTTTTCGATTTGCGGTTTGCTGCGTTGCAAGAGCTTCAAAATGTGAAAGCCCGCATCGGAGCGCACCGGCTCAGACACTTGGCCCACGCGCATAGTGGCCGCCGCATCGGCAAACAAATCGGGGTAATCGGCTTGCGAGCGCAAACCCATAGCGCCGCCATTGGATTTTTGCGCGTCTGAGAGTTTCACAAGATTGGCGAAGTCTTCTTTGCGCGCACGCTTGGCAATGTCTTGCGCGCGTTTGCGCAGCTCTTCGATTTTTTGTGCCGAGGCGTTCTCGGGCACGGCGACCAGCACTTGCGCCAGATTGATGCGCTCAGCACGCGGATCTTGCACGCGCTGATGCTCTTGCTCCATGTAGTCGTCTAATTCGCTTTCGCTGATTTTGATTTGATTGGTTTCGTAGTCTTGGATTTTGTCTAAGAGCAACTCATCGCGTAAATCGCTGCGCAACTGAGCGATGGAGACGCCGTCTTTGCGCAGCTTTTCTAACAGCTGCACATCGCTCATATTGTTTTGCGCAGCCATGTTTTGTAAGGCTTGCTGCACGGCGCTGTCATCGATGCGCAGGCCCATTTCGCGCGCGGTTTGCACTTGGGCGCGGTCATTCACCATTTTCTCTAAGAGCTGGCCTTTCAGCTCTTCACGCTCTGGCAAGGCGGCGCCCGCTTGCAACAGTTGCAACTCCACTCGGTAGAGACGCGCGCGCAACTCTTGGTAGGTGATGGGCTCATTGTTGACGATGGCGACTATGTAGTCGCTCACTATTTGCTGGCTCGTATCGGCCGCTTTGTAAGAGCGCAGTTCGGTGTCAACCTGCGGCTCTTTGGCCGCTACAGTTTGCACACCCACTAAGAGGGCGAGCAGGCCACTCAACATCAAAGAACGGTTTTTCATCATGACTCCATGGCCCAATAATAGTTACTCATAATCCAACACGGCGGGCTTGGCACCCAAGCCTTTTTCGCGCAGCAAACGGTAGCGCGGCACCGCATCTTGTAGCGCTTTGAGTGGGCTGGCCCCAATTTTAGAAAAGCCCACAAACTCTAACTGAAACAAAATGCGCTTATTCGACTGGCTCACCGTGTTCGAGCGGCGCTCGAGCGCCACGCGGCCGATCCAACAGCCGCCATCGTACTCAAAACCCACCAACGAATCGATGATTTTCTTCTCGGGCGCGCTGTAGTTGATGCGGCCCACGCTATACCAACGGCCTTGACCCAAGCCGCCTGTTGGCAAAGCCTTTCCGGGCTTTTGGCCGCCCGGGTTATTCAGTGGCCACTGCCAGCCAACATCGACCATTTCACTTTGGCTGCGCTGGTAGCGGTAGGCCAGCGACAGCGTGCGGTAGTCAGACGGGTGATAGCGCAGACCAATGCTGGAGCGCTCGGAGTTGTTGGTTTTGGGGTTGTACTGCACCACCGCATCCGAGCTCCATTTTTTGCTCAGATTAGCCTGAACCCCAAACAACATGTCGGAAAAGCGCGCATTGTCGGGCGCGCCGCCTGGCAGCACCACGGTGCGGTCTTTGTAGCGCAAGCGCTGGGCATAGCTCAAACGCAAAACCTCAGCGCCATCTTGTGGCTTGATCAGGCGCGATTGCACCCCGAGGGTGAGCAGGTTGTTGTCCGCAATACGGTCTTCGCCATTAAAGGTGTTTGCGTTGTAAATGCTGGTGAAATTGAAATCATTCAAGCCGCTGTCGTAATTCGGCAGGCTGTTTTGCTCGCGGAAAGGCGTGTAGGTATAAAAAGCGCGCGGCTCTAAAGTCTGCACATAAGACCTACCCCAGTAGCTGGTATTGCGTTCGAGCAAAAGCCCGGCATCCACGCTGGCCGTCGGCACGGTCAAGCTGCGCTGCGTCTGGCCGTTGGGCAGCGGGCTGTCGAATCGGTAGTTGCGCATTTGCACCTGCAGCTTGGGCATCAAAAACCAAGCCGGTTGCCGCATGGCATAGCGCACTTCCGCTTTGGCTACGGTGCGGCGCGCGTTGGGCTGGGCGTTTAAGACGGTGTCGGATTCAAACTTGGTGCTGTCAACTTCAGCCTGATAGCCAAAACCACTGATGGTGTTGTCGCGCCAACCAACCGTGAGCGAAGGTAAGCGGTTGTAGGGCGGCGTGACGACCGACTCAGCGGTTTGTTGCGTTTGCCACTTCAGCGCGCGCACTTGCGCGTATAAATTGTCGCTTTGCCAAGCCAGCACCGTGTCATTGGCCAGCATGCGTTGGGTCAAATTGTTGATGTCGGAGAAGTCGCGCCAGTAGTTGCCATCACTCACGCGGTTCAGATTCATTCTCAACACCAAACTGTCGCGCGGGGTGCGCACCACAGGCGGCGCAAAACGCTGCACATAATCGCCGCTTAGGCCCCAGCGCTTGCGATCGCGCAGCCTGTCCGTCGGCATCCAGTCCAAGCGAATGGCACCAGCTTGGGTGGGGCCCAAATAACGAAATTCATTACCCAAATTCAAGCCGCGCTTGGTCATCAGGCTAGGATAAAAGGTCGCATCCATTTGCGGCGCAATGTTCCAATACACGGGCTGCGTGTATTCAAAGCCACTGGTGCTGTCGAGCGCAATCGCGGGTGGCAAAAGCCCTGATTTGCGTTTGTCGGTCAGTGGAAAGCTCAACACCGGCGCCGCCAAAATCGGCACATCCATGAAACGCAACTGCACATTGCGCGCCAAACCCGTTTCGGTCGTGTTGTCAAAATCCACTTGCGCCGCGCGCAACTCCCAAGCGGGTTTGGCCTCGCTACAGGCCTCACCAGCTGCATTTTTTTTCGGCTCGGGTTTGCAAGTGCTGTAGTTGGCTGTGCGCACACTCGCATGGTCTTTGTCGACAAAGTCTATGCGCTCGGCCTTGCCGCCACCTTGGCTGATCGCAAACTCGTAAGTTGGCTGGGTCATATAGCCCGAGAAATTTTGCACCTGCAAATTCAACTCGTCGCCCGTGAAGCGGTTGCCATCTTTGTAAATGCGCACATCACCCTTGGCGATGGCGCGTTCATCTTCTTGGCGGTATTCCAAGTGATCGGCTTTGATGGTGATGTCGCTGCTGCGCAAACGCACACCGCCACTCATGACGACGCTCTCGCCAGCGACGCCGCTCAAGCTGTCGGCATCTATAAAAATAGGACCCGTGTCCGCACTGCTGGTCTGCCCTTTGGGGCCCGCCTTGTGGATCTGCCAATCATTTTTAAGTGCCACACCCTCTGCCAACTCTTGCGCCACAGCAGGTGCCGCTTGCGCGATGCAAGCGCACAAAAAAGCCGCAGCCCAAGCAGTCGGTTTGCAAGACGAGGGGCTGAATCGGCGGCTGGTGCTGGCTAAGCAAGGCATAGTGGAGGCGATCGGTTGGAGGCGGCGTTAAACTTCGCCTTTGATAGACCTATTTGCACAAAGCGCTCATTATCCATGACAGACAGCTCCATACGCCCAAATTCGGCCCCAATTGAGTGGGCCGACCCTGCCCGTGCCCTCTTGTTTGCACAGTGGCTGGGCAAAACCAGCGCAGAACACGCCCTCGCGCCTGCCAGCTTGGCGTTGGCCTCGGCCGATGCCTCTTTCCGGCGCTACTTCCGCGTGCAGACGCAAGACGGCAGCAGCCGCATCATCATGGATGCGCCGCCCGAAAAGGAAAACAGCGAGCCTTTTGTGCGCATCGCCCAACTCTTTGCCCAAGCTGGTTTGCAAGTGCCGCAAGTTCTGGCTTGGGACGAGGCCAATGGCTTTATGTTGCTGAATGACTTGGGTGCGCACACCATGATGAGCGCGCTCGACCCGAGTGCGCCGCAAGCCGCGCTGCCGCTTTACCAAAAGGCCATTTACAGCTTGGTCCAGCTGCAACTGGCCTCGCAAGAGCAGCAACTGCCGCCCTATGACGAAGCGCTGCTGCGGCGCGAGTTGCAACTCTTTCCCGAGTGGTATTGCGGCCAATACCGCGGTTTTGTCTTCAACCCCAAACAGCAAGCCACACTAGACCGTGCCTTTGACGCCATCGTGGCAAAGAACCTGAAAGCGCCGCGCGTCTATGTGCACCGCGACTTTATGCCGCGCAATTTGATGCTGCCCACAAACCCAAATAACCCAACGGCGCCTTTGGGTGTACTTGATTTTCAAGACGCAGTTTTCGGCCCTATCACCTACGACATAGCCAGCTTGATGCGCGATGCTTTTATCAGCTGGGACGAGGACTTTGTGCTCGATGTCACCATCCGCTATTGGCAGGCAGCGCGCGCGGCGGGTTTGCCCTTGCCGGATGACTTTGGCGAATTCTGGCGCGCCGTCGAGTGGATGGGCTTGCAGCGCCATTTGAAAGTCGCGGGCATCTTCGCCCGCATCACCCTGCGCGACGGCAAACCCAAGTATTTGGCTGACGCGCCGCGCTTTATCCACTACATTCGCCACACCTGCAACCGTTACATTGAGCTCAAACCCTTGCTGCGTTTGGTTGACGAGATCGAAGGCATACAGACCCAAAGTACCTTTGTCATGGGTCGTTAAAGCGGCCTTTAACTACCAAATCAATAGCTGCTCAGGCAGGTTTGACGGCCTAAATAGCCATAAATCATCTAAAAATACAGGTTTTAGCACCATTATGAGCCCCATCACCCCCCAACAAGCGCTGCAACGCGTGATTGAGCACCGTGAGATCTTTCACGACGAAATGCTGCACCTCATGCGCCAAATCATGCATGGCGAAATGTCGCCCGTGCTCACCGCGGCCCTCATCACTGGCCTGCGCATCAAGAAAGAAACCCTGGGCGAAATCAGCGCGGCGGCTCAAGTCATGCGCGAGTTGTCCGCCAAAGTCGAAGTCGCAGACAAACGCCATTTGGTCGACATCGTCGGCACGGGCGGCGACAGCTCGCACACCTTCAACATCTCGACTTGCAGTATGTTTGTGGCAGCAGCCGCGGGCGCGCGCGTGAGCAAGCACGGCGGCCGTTCGGTCAGCAGCAAAAGCGGTAGCGCCGATGTGCTCGAATCGCTGGGCGCTTGCATCGACCTGAAACCCGCCGCCATTGCGCAAAGCGTGGCCGAGGTCGGCATCGGCTTTATGTTTGCCCCGAACCACCACCCCGCCATGAAGAATGTGGCCGCTTTGCGCAAAGAGCTGGGTGTGCGCAGTATTTTTAACATTTTGGGGCCGCTCACCAACCCAGCCGATGCACCGAATATTTTGATGGGTGTTTTCCACCCCGACCTCGTGGGCATTCAAGTGCGCGCTTTGCAGCGCCTGGGCGCCGAGCGCGCCATGGTGGTCTGGGGCCGCGACGGCATGGATGAGATCAGCCTGGGCGCGGGCACGCTGGTCGGCGAGTTGAAAGACGGTCAAGTCACCGAGTACGAGATTCACCCCGAAGACTTTGGTTTTGCCATGAGCAGCTCGCGCAATATGCGAGTGGAATCTGCGGAAGAGTCCAAAGCCATGATGCAGCAAGTCTTGGGCGGTGGCTTGAGCCCTGCGCGCGATATCGTCTTGTTAAACGCTGGTGCGGCACTCTATGTGGCGGATGTAGCCCCCTCTATTCAAGCAGGCATTGAACTGGCGCGCGAAGCCATCAACAGCGGCAAGGCCTTGGCCAAACTGCAAGCCTTTGTGCAACTGACCCAAAGCTTAAAAGCGGCGGCTTAAAGCCATGAAAAAAGCAGCCCTTCGGCTGCTTTTTTCTAGGACTTGAAAATCCGTTTGTCTACACATCCAAGTTTTCTGCGCGCAGCGCATTTTCTTCAATAAAGGCGCGGCGCGGCTCGACCTCATCACCCATTAAGGTGGTGAAGATTTTGTCCGCCTCGATCGCATCTTCAATTTGCACGCGCAGCAAGCGGCGCACTGCTGGGTCCATGGTAGTCTCCCACAATTGCGATGGATTCATCTCACCCAAGCCTTTATAGCGTTGGCGCCCAACGGCATTTTCAGCCTGCACCGTCAGCCACTGCATGGCTTCGTGGAAGTTGTTGATTTTCTCTTCCTTCATGCGCTCACCTTCGCCGCGCTGCACCGTTGCGCCTTCAGCAATCAAACCCTTAAAGGTTTCCGCGGCCTCGTGCAACAAAGCGTAGTCGCCAGCGCGAACAAAGTCTTCATTGATGCTGGTCAGTTTGCTGTTGCCGTGAATTTGACGCGTGATCAACAGCACTTTTTTCTCGGTGCGTGGGTCTATTTGCGCCACTACGACCGCATCGCTCAGTTTGTCTTGCAAACGCGCGGCGCTGGCCTGCGCTTCTTCCATCGTGCCCATTTGCAGGTGCACGCCTTGCATGATGGCGCGCAAAGCTTCTTCATCCACCCAATGGCTGAGTCTGTCGATGGCAGCTTGCGCGGCAACATATTTATCGGCAATTTCTTTCAGCGCCTCACCTTCGATCGCGGTTTGATTAGTGCCACCGATGACGCGCGCGCCATCGAGTGCGACCTTCATCAAATAGCGCTGCAGCTCGGGCGCATCTTTGATGTATTGCTCGTGTTTGCCGTGTTTAACTTTATAGAGTGGTGGTTGGGCGATGTAGACATGGCCACGGGCCACCAACTCCGGCATTTGGCGATAAAAGAAAGTCAACAAAAGCGTGCGAATGTGAGCGCCATCGACATCGGCATCGGTCATGATGATGATGCGGTGGTAGCGCAGCTTGTCTAAATTAAAGTCGTCTTTACCAATATTGGTGCCCAAGGCTGAAATCAATAACAAGATCTCATTCGAGGTCAGCAGCTTGTCATAACGCGCTTTTTCCACATTCAAAATCTTGCCACGCAAAGGCAAAATCGCTTGGAACTTGCGGTCACGCCCTTGTTTGGCTGAGCCGCCGGCGGAGTCACCCTCGACGATGTAGATTTCGCACAGGCTTGGGTCTTTTTCTTGGCAGTCGGCCAGCTTTGCCGACAAGCCCAAAGAGTTAAATACCGTTTTTCGCGTGGCTTCGCGTGCCTTGCGAGCAGCTTCGCGCGCACGCGCAGCCTCCACAATTTTGCCGCAAATGATTTTTGCGTCGTTCGGGTTTTCTTCCAAATACTCGGTCAGCAAACGCGTCACGATTTCTTCAACCGGGCCACGCACTTCGCTCGACACCAATTTGTCTTTGGTTTGGCTACTGAACTTGGGCTCAGGCACTTTGACGCTGATGACGCAAGCCAAACCTTCGCGCATGTCGTCGCCAGTGACTTCGACCTTGGCTTTTTTCGCAAACTCGTTGTTCTCGATGTATTTACCAATCACGCGCGTCATCGCCGCGCGCAAACCGGTTAAATGCGTACCGCCATCGCGCTGCGGAATGTTGTTGGTGAAGCACAAAACATTTTCGTTATAGCTTTCATTCCATTGCATCGCGACTTCCACACTGACATTGGTGTTTTGGTCACTCAGCTTGTCGCCTTGTGCATGAAAAATATTCGGGTGTAAGGTCTTTTTACCTTGGTTGATGAATTCAACAAAGCCCTTCACACCACCCACATAGGCGAAGTTATCTTCCTTATTGTTGCGCTCGTCTACCAAGCGAATTTTGACGCCATTGTTCAAGAAAGACAGTTCGCGCAAGCGCTTACTGAGGATCTCGTAATGGAATTCGTTGTTCTCTTTGAAAATGGTGGTGTCGCGCAAGAAATGAACTTGCGTGCCACGGCCTTCACAAGGCCCCAAGACTTTCATGGGCGAGGTCTCGAAACCATCACGCATTTCAATGATGCGGTTTTGCACCACACCACGGGCAAATTCCAACTCATGAATTTGGCCGTCGCGCTTGATGGTCAAACGCAACCACTCTGACAAGCCATTCACGCACGAGACACCCACGCCATGCAAACCACCAGACACTTTATAGCTGTTTTGGTTAAACTTGCCGCCCGCATGCAACTCGGTCAATGCGATCTCAGCCGCAGAGCGCTTAGGCTCATGCTTGTCATCCATCTTGACGCCAACAGGGATGCCCCGACCATTGTCGATGATGCTGACTGAGTTATCGGTGTGGATGGTGATCAAAATATCATCACAATGCCCCGCAAGGGCCTCGTCGATGGAGTTGTCTACCACCTCAAACACCAGATGATGCAAGCCTGTGCCATCACTGGTGTCGCCGATATACATTCCGGGCCGTTTGCGAACAGCCTCTAAGCCTTCAAGGATTTGTATGGAATCGGAACCGTAATCGGTGTTGTTGCCCTCGGGCACTTGCTCACTCATTGTGTTTCAATCTCTATTTTCTGGTGCAGAAATACGCGAAAGTTGGGTGTTGGTCTATGCCAGACTAAATCCGCATCGGCATCACGACATACTTAAAGCCTGGTAGCTCTGGCACGGTGATCAAGGCTGAACTATTGCCATCCGCCAAATTGATATTCACCATTTCGCTGTGCGCGTTGCTTAAAACATCTTGCACATAAGTCACATTGAAGCCAATTTCAATATTGGGACCACTGTAGTCTATGTCGAGCTCATCCATGGCTTCTTCTTGCTCGTTGTTGTTAGAAGCAACACGCAAGAGACCGGGCTCTATGTTTAAACGCACACCCTTGAATTTCTCACTCATCATGATGGCGCTGCGCTGCAAAGAAGCTTGCAAACCTGTGCGTGAAACGGTGATGTTTTGTTGATGATTTTGCGGAATGACGCGGTTGTAGTCAGGGAATTTACCTTCGACCAATTTACTCACAAACTCCAACTTACCAAAACGGAAGCGCGCTTGGTTGCTAGCAAATGCGATTTCAATGGGCTCCTCGCTGTTTTCGTCTAAGAGGCGTAGCAGTTCTAAAACCGTTTTGCGCGGCAAGATGACCTCTTGGGCGGGCATCTCTTGTTCTAGCTCAGCCTCTGCATAAGCCAGGCGGTGGCCATCGGTGGTGACCAAAGCTAGTTTTTTTCCATTGGTTTGCAAAAGCAAGCCATTGAGGTAGTGGCGTATATCTTGTACTGCCATGGCAAAAGCGACTTGCTGCAAAAGCTTTTTCAAAGTCTTTTGTGCAAGCACCAAGGTGGTTGCGTAGCTGCTAGCTTCTTGAACCAAGGGGAAGTCATCTGCTGGCAAACTTTGTAGCGTGAAGCGGCTTTTACCGCCCTTGAGGATGATTTTTTTGTCTTGCTGTTCAAGACTTACCACTTGCTCAGGCGAGAGCGTGCGCAAAATATCGATGAGCTTGCGCATGGCGATGGTGGTGCTGAAATTCTCCGCTTCATCACCGCCCAAATTCACACGATTACGCATCTGAATTTCTAGGTCGCTGGTGATCAGCTCACTGTTTTCACCTTGCTTGCGAATCAAGACATTGGCAAGAATTGGGATGGTGTGTCGTTTTTCAACGATGCCAACGATGGCTTGGAGGGCTGCTAAGACTTCGCTTTGGGGTGCCTTGAAGATGATCATTTGTTCCTGCCTCTTATTATTGAATATATATATTTATAAATTGATGGTAGTAGTAGGTCGCGGCTTTTTCTGTGATTAAGTCAAATATACTATAAAAAACAAAGAGTTAGCTTGCATTTTTACCTGTGGAAAAGGGCGTTGTAAATTTGATGTAGCGGGGATAAAAAGGGGTTTATGTTGAGTGCTTGTGGATAAGTGGCTACTTATTCAAAACTTATCCACAGACTTTGTATTTAGGTTTTTAGGCTTTGTTCCAAGATGTGTATGTGTTGGTTGAGTTCAGTGTCCAACTGCCGGTCTTTAGCTATCTTTTTAACAGCATGCAGCACGGTGGTGTGGTCTCTGCCACCAAACTGGTTGCCAATCTCTGGCAAGCTTTTTTGGGTCATCTCTTTTGCCAGATACATCGCAATTTGGCGTGGTTTAGCAATGTTGGCTGGACGCCGCTTGGAGTACATGTCTGCGACTTTGATACGGTAGAAGTCTGCCACCGTCTTTTGGATGTTCTCTACGGTGATTTGGCGATTATGAACCGAGAGCAAATCGCGCAAAGCCTCACGCGTGCTGGTGATGGTGATCGCTTGACTCTTAAAGCGTGCATAGGCCAAAACATTGCGCAGCGCACCTTCGAGCTCACGCACATTCGAGGGTACATTTTTCGCAATGAAAAACGCCACATCCTCGGGCAGCTCAATGGCTTCTTGGGCAGCCTTGCGCAACAAAATCGCCACTCGCATTTCTAAATCTGGCGGCTCTAAACCAACGGTTAGACCCGAAACAAAACGCGAAACCAAACGATCTGGTATTTTGACCAACTCCTTCGGGTAGGTGTCGCTGGTCATGATGATATGTGAGTGCTTGCTTAGTAGGGCATTAAAGGTATTAAAGAACTCTTCTAGAGTTTTACCTTTTTTGCCCAACTCTTGAACATCATCTAAAAGCAGTAAATCGAGTGCGTGGTAGTAGCTTTTAAACTGCTCAAAACTGTTGTAACGGCAAGCCTTGACGACATCGCTGACGAACTGATCAGCATGGACATAGAGCACCCTGGCCTGCGGTTTTTGTGCCAAAAACATATTGCCTATGGCGTGTAGCAAATGCGTCTTACCTAAACCCGATGCGCCATAGATAAACATGGGGTTGTAGTTATTGCCTGATTGGGTGGCGATGTGTAGCCCTGCCGTACGCGCCATACGGTTTGCGCTACCCTCGACTAAATTCTCAAAATTAAGCTGAGGATTGAGACGCGTTCGCTCTTGTGGCAGTAAGGCATTCTTGGTGTTTTCTGTTGCTGGCACCATCTCTGGCTGAGGCACTTTTTTTGGTGCTGCTATGGGGGCGCTACTGAGGCTTAGCGATGTATTGCTAAGATTACTGGGCTTTTTATTGGCGTCGAGCGCAAAAAAGATGGCCGTGTTGCCATTGGCGATTTGTTGCAGACTTTTTTGAATGATGGCGCTGTACTGCGAACGGATGTAGTCGAGCTTGTAGCGGCTGGCGACATAAATTTTGATGCTGCTCTCATCCTCCGCTATATCGACTTGCAGGGGATGCAGCCAATTGCGGATTTGCTTTTCGGGCAGAAAGCCTTGCAGGTGGTGTAAACAACGCAACCATAGATTGGGTTGTGGGCCAAGGTGTGCATCAGCCGCACTTTCGCCAAAAGAGAGCTTCGCGCCAGGCAAACTAGCCGCAGCGTCAAAGACTTCAAGCTTGGAAAAAGGAGAACGGGTAGAAGACATAAAGCACCAGCTGATGGGCTCTTGATTATAGCCAGCCCTAGCTCCGCTTCAGACTTTGAAAAAAGTAAAATATTTTTACAAGTATTTGTTTTAATTGGTAATTACACCTATTATCCACAAACGATAGGCCTTCTAAGCCCTCAATCTTGGAGCGCTGCTTTTTTCAGTTTGTTGCGGATGCGCTCCTGTTTGAAGCGGCTCAGGTGTTGCACAAAAACGCAGCCGTTGAGGTGGTCAATTTCGTGTTGTATGCATATGGCCAACAAACCCTCAGCGTCTAGGTTGAATTTTTCACCTTTTTCGTTTAGCGCCTCCACGCTAAGGCTTTGCGCGCGCTCAACCGTGTCGTAAATCTCAGGCACTGACAAACAACCCTCTTTGCCCTTCTCCCTTTCATCACCTAATTGGGTGATGCGGGGATTGATGAGAACCAAAGGCTGCTCACGCTCTTCGCTCACATCAATCACAACGACACGAAGGTGCCGATCCACCTGTGTGGCGGCCAAACCTATGCCATTGGCGGCATACATAGTTTCAAACATATCGCTGACCAAGTTGCGTATGCTGTCGTCCACCACTGCGACCTCTTGTGCAACAAGGGCTAAGTTAGGGTGTGGGTAGCGCAAGATAGGAAGAAGAGCCATGGGAGTGTTCAAACAAAGATTAGACTAGAGATGAGGGGTAAGCACCCCTTTGCAAGCGTGTGATGTGTAGCTATTTTGCCCAAATTTTGCTCTAGAGGTCGTTCGCGAGGTTTCAAAACCCTAAAGACTCTTGCCAAATCAAAGGCTTAAAATCAAAATCTATACTAATTATCAAATACGACAACAAAGGGTTTCGTTTATGGCCTATCGTTCTCCATCGTTTTCTTTCACACCTAAGCTTTCTTGGGCTTTGGTTGCGGCTTTCTTGGCTGTAGGCACAGCTAGCGTACAAGCGCAGCATGTCACTACCAACCAGCAGCGCGCAGTAGCGAATAAAGTTGCGCAAGACGGTGTGCCCTTGTCTGCTTTGGCGCCCAATGCGCCAGATAGCTACACTGTGAGAAGCGGCGATACGCTGTGGGCGATTTCTCGCGTCTTTTTGAAGTCTCCTTGGCGCTGGCCCGAGTTGTGGGGCATGAATAAAGACCAAATCAGCAACCCACACCTGATTTACCCTGGTCAAGTTCTGCATCTCGAAAAAATCAATGGCCGCGCGCGTTTGCGCTTTGCTCCTAGTGCGGACAACAGCGTGCCTTCAGGAACGATTCGCGTTTCGCCTCGCGTGCGGGTTAGCTCGCTCAAAGACAGTGCCGTCCTGCCTATCCCCAACCACCTGATTGAGCCTTTCTTGAACCAAGCCATCATTGTGGATGAGCAAGAGTTTCTGCAAGCGCCCCGCTTTGTCGCGACCCAAGAGGGCCGCACCCTGCTCTCAACGGGCGACCGTGGCTATGTTCGCGCTTGGCGCGATGGTGACTTGAGCATGAAGCCAGGCACCCCGCGCAGCTACCGCGTATACCGCGAAGCTACGCCTTTGCGTGACCCTGAAACCAAAGAAATTTTGGCTTACGAGGCTTATTATTTAGGCAAGGCCGACTTGGTGCGCGCGGCAGGATCACGCTCTGGCACGGGTGTCGAAATCACTTCTGCACCTGAAACCGAGGGCACGCAAGCGCTATTTAACAAAACGAACAAGGCTGGCGGCGCGGAATCAATTGCCGCATCTCAGAATGGGGTTGAGGTCAAGCGCAATCCAAGAACAGGCTATGTCTACAACGACATCGACCGCGTAGATGCCAACGGCCAAAAAATGGGTCAAAAAAGCAATAATGCGGATTCAAAAACATGGGAAAACCGCTGGCAATCGACTTACAAAGGCGTGTTTGAAAAAACAAAAATGGATGACCGCAGTGCCAATATCGTCCCAGCGACGGTGGACATTGTCTCAGCCAAAGAAGAGATCCGTGTCGGTGACCGCTTAGGCCCTGATACCAGCGACAGCGGTTTGTCTTTGTTTGTGCCACATGCCGCACCAGCGCACATGCGCGCACGCATCATGTCGGTCTACTCGGGTGTTGAGAATGCGGGCCAAAACCAAATCGTCGCCATCAACAAGGGTTTGGTCGATGGTCTAGAGCGCGGCCATGTGTTGCGCGTATTGACCAATGGCGAGTTGGTGCGCGACCGCACCGATGCTTCGCGCCCATTGCTCAAGCTGCCGAACGAGATCAAAGGCGATTTGATGGTTTTCAGCGTCTTTAACCGTGTTTCTTACGGTTTGATCTTGGAAATCAAAGAGCCGGTCACGGTGGGTGATTACGCGATTGACCCCAACTCGCTTGAAAACGACATGCAAGAGGACTAAAACATGGGCGCACTCAGCAGTAGTACCGCTGCTTGGTTGCGCTTATGCATGAGCCCTGGCGTGGGTAACGCCACGATGCGCCGCTTATTAGCGGCGTTTTCTTTGCCTGAGAATATATTTGACCAAGACTTCACCAGCCTGGTGGTCGTGGTCACACAAAAACAAGCCGCGGCCTTGCTGCAAGAGCCGCCAGACTATAGCGTCGCTTGTGCGGCTCTTGCTGCCTGGTTAGATCCCACCCAGCGCTGGGTGCTGACCTTGGCCGACGCCGACTACCCCCGCAGCTTGCTGGAGATGGAAGACCCACCTGCCATGCTCTATGTGCAGTGCCAAGACCGCGCTTGGTGGCGCACTTGGTGCCACCTAGAGCAAGCCCCGCTTTTGGCGGTGGTGGGGAGCCGCAACCCCACGCCCCAAGGCGAAAAAAATGCCCAGGCGCTGTGCGGGGCCATGGTGCAGCAAGGCTGGGGCATTGTGTCCGGCTTGGCTTTGGGTATAGACGCTGCGGCCCACCACGCGGCGCTGCAGGCGCAGGGGCGCACCATTGCGGTGGTTGGTACGGGCTTAGACCGCGTCTACCCACGGCAGCACCACGCTTTGGCGCACAGCATTGTGGCGCAAGGCGGCGCTATCCTCAGCGAATTCGCTTTGGGTACTGGCCCCTTAGCCAGTAACTTTCCGCGCCGTAATCGCCTGATTGCGGGCTTGGCGGTGGGCACTTTGGTGGTGGAGGCCAATCTGCAATCGGGCTCTTTGATCACCGCGCGTTTGGCGCTGGAGCAAAACAAAGAGGTTTTTGCGATTCCGGGCTCTATCCATGCACCGCAATACAAAGGCTGCCACGCCCTGATTAAGCAAGGCGCCAAGCTGGTTGAGTCTGCGGCTGATATCAGTGATGAGTTGCCGACTTTAACCCGGGAAAACACTACTTATTTAATAGCTGCTCAGGCAGTTTTGGCGGCTGAAAATGAAGAAAACATCCTTAAAAACACACCAATAGCAGCATGGCCTGAGAATAGTGATGACCAGCGCATCTTGGCGGCTTTGGCTTACGAACCCACCAGTTTGGACGAGTTGCAACTGCGCACCCAGTTAGACGCGGCCACCATACAAATTCATTTGTTAGAGCTGGAACTGGCGGCGCGCGTCCAACGCCTGCCTGGTGGCCGCTACCAGCAAATCGCACCAGCTTAAAACCAGTCCCCAAAGCAAGCTTAGAATCACGCAGCCTTAGTTGATGTGATGTTGTGGCTTGCCTTAGCCTGCTGAGCTTGGGCGCAGCCAAACCAAGCAGCGCTGTGCGTCTAAACCCGGCACTTGTAGCTCTTCTACCCGCTCGGCCTTGGCTTCTTGCTGGAGTGCCGCCAATTCCTCACTCTCAGGCGCCTTGCCCTTCATGGCTAGCCAAACGCCATCGGGTCGCAGCGCCGCTTGCGTCAGTTGCACAAAGTCTGCCAAGGACGAGAAAGCGCGGCTGCAAATCAGGCTGTAGCGTGTCTCGTGCTTTTGCGCCAATTCCTCCACCCGCGCGTGGTGTATTTTTACATTTTGCAGATTTAAACTCGCAGCAGTCTGCTGCATAAACGCCGCTTTTTTTGCCACCGTGTCCACACAATCAACCCGCCAATCAGGCTGGCAAATGGCAATCACCAAACCCGGCAAACCAGCACCTGAGCCGACATCGAGTATGTGCGGCACTAGGCCAGTTTGCGCCACATGCGCGCGCAGAGATGGCAGCAGCGCCAAACAGTCGAGCAAATGGTGGGTCAGCATGGCCCCTTGCTGGCGCAGCGCGGTCAGGTTGTAAACCTTGTTCCAGCGCTCAATCAAAGCCATATAGCTGAGCAGCTGCGCCTGTTGTGCATCACTCAGCGCAAGCCCCAACTCGGCCAAGCCAGCGGATAAAGTCATTGTCATATCTAAACCTTGGGGCTGCCCATCAGGCGCGTTTGGATTTGTGTTTTTTTAAATAAACCAAGAGCAAAGAAATCGCCGCAGGCGTCACACCGCTGATGCGCGAAGCCAAACCCAGCGTGGGCGGCTGGTGTTTGGCTAGCTTTTGCCGTACCTCGATGCTGAGCGCATCGATAGCCATATAGTCAAAATCAGCGGGCAGCGCCATATTCTCATAGTGCGCGCTGCGTTCGATGTCATCTTTTTGGCGTTCGATATAGCCAGCATACTTGAAGGTAATCTCAATTTGCTCAATCACCTCGGGCGCCAGTGTTGGGGGCGATGTTTCATGTGAAACATCATTACCAACAATTGCGGCGTGCGTTTCGGTGTTGGCTGCAGGCACCTCACCCACGCCCTGCCCTGCATCTGATTTTTTACGCGGCAGTAAGTTGGCGACCGTGCCGCCAGCCGCCAGTGCCATACCCATCAAACCCGCATAATTTACATTGGGGCGGCGCAGCAAGTCGCCCAGTGAATACTCGTGCTCCATGCTTTTACCTAAGACGCGAGCGGATTCTTCTGCGCTGACTAATTTTGGGTTGACCCAGCTGGATTTTAGGCGCTCAGTTTCACGTGAAACCGCATCACGCTTACGATTGAACACATCCCAGCGCGCGTCGTCTACCAGACCCAAGGTGCGACCCTGTTCCGTCAGGCGCGCGTCGGCATTGTCTTCGCGCAGCTGCAGGCGGAACTCAGCCCGACTGGTGAACATGCGGTAGGGTTCGTTCACGCCTTTGGTGATCAGGTCGTCTACCAGCACGCCCAGATAGGCTTCGTCGCGGCCGGGCAGCCAGCTGGGCTTGCCTTGTATTTGGCAGGCGGCGTTGATGCCCGCGAACAAACCTTGGGCGGCTGCCTCTTCATAGCCGGTGGTGCCGTTGATTTGGCCTGCGAAAAACAAGCCTTGAATCTGCTGCGTCTCAAAGGTGGTCTTCAGGCTGCGCGGGTCGTAGTAGTCGTACTCAATGGCGTAGCCGGGGCGCAGTATGTGGGCATTCTCTAGACCCTTCATGCTGCGCACCAGCGCGTATTGAATATCAAAGGGCAGGCTGGTGCTGATGCCGTTGGGGTAAAACTCGTGGGTCGTCAGGCCTTCGGGTTCGAGGAAGATCTGGTGGCTTTCTTTATCGGCAAAGCGGTTGATCTTGTCTTCGACACTGGGGCAATAACGCGGGCCTACGCCTTCGATTTTGCCCGTGAACATGGGGCTGCGGTCAAAGCCGCTGCGGATGATGGCGTGCGTCTCGGCGTTGGTATGCGTCACCCAGCACGGCACTTGTTGCGGGTGCGGCACCGTGTGGCCCATAAAGCTGAATACAGGCACGGGTTTGTCCGCTGTGTCGCTGCCGGGCATGCCGTCGCCAGGTTGCTCGCTGCACAGGGCAAAATTGATGCTGCGCCCGTCTATGCGCGGTGGTGTGCCAGTTTTCAGGCGGCCTTGCGGCAGTTGCAACTCTTTCAGGCGGGCCGCCAGCGACACCGCTGGTGGATCGCCTGCCCTGCCCGCTTGGTAGTTTTGCAGGCCGATATGGATGCGGCCGTCTAAAAAAGTACCGGCGGTCAAAATCACCGCCTTGGCCGGAAAGCGAATGCCGCTTTGTGTGATGGCACCCACCACGCGCTCGCCTTGGCCGTCAGACGCCAGCATCAAGTCGTCACACGCTTGTTGAAAAATCCACAGATTGGGCTGATTCTCCAGCATGCGGCGAATCGCGGCTTTGTACAAAATGCGATCAGCCTGCGCCCGCGTGGCGCGCACTGCTGGGCCTTTGCTCGAATTCAAAATGCGGAACTGGATGCCTGCTTCGTCCGTGGCCAGTGCCATGGCGCCGCCCAGGGCATCGATCTCCTTCACCAAATGGCCTTTGCCAATGCCGCCGATCGAGGGGTTGCAGCTCATCTGGCCGAGGGTTTCAATATTGTGCGTCAGCAACAAGGTGCTAACGCCCATGCGTGCGGCAGCCAGGGCTGCTTCGGTGCCGGCGTGGCCGCCGCCGACCACGATCAGGTCAAATTGTTTGGGGTATTGCATAAGAGTGAGGCATTATAAATGCCTGCCCGGGGGTTTGGATAAATTCTCTAATTAAATCAATGACTTATGAATGAAATCTAAAAGCCTTGATTTACTCTGTTTTTAATAGCTGCTCAGGCAGGTTTGACGGCCTAAAATGGCTATTTAATGCCTAAATTGTGCTTGGTGGCTCTTTAAGCACTGGCTGCAGCGGACTTAAGTGACTGCGGCACGCAAAATGGCCTGAAACGCGGCCAACTCTTGCTCGTCGGGGCTGCTGATGGCGTCTGCGCTCGCGGCTGCTTCTTGCGTCGGGCTCAGGCTGCTCTCTAAGAGCTCAGAAGGGCGGAAAAAAGGCTCTAAACCCACGGGTTGCGTGTCACCCCCATAAGCAGACTCTAAGGCGCTATTTTGCGCTGCTTTGAGGTTGTCGAGCTGACCAATGAGGGAGTCGATGCGCTTTTGTTCGCTGCTGCTGGGTTTTGCCGTCGCTGCGGCTTGCAGTTCGGCAGCGCCACTGCGCGCGGCGCGTTGCCGCGCCACGGCTGCGCGCAACTCGCGCAGGCGGGTTTGCAACTCTTGGTCGTCAGCAGCAGGTGTGGTGGAAGATTTACGCGTAGCCATGGGGGACAAAAAAGCGTGCAGACCGCCGTTGAAAGCGAAGCGCTCAGGGCTTGCAATTGTGCAAGAACGGCGGCGAATAGGCAAGGCGAGGGACGGATGCCCTTGGGTTTTTACAGCAAAGAGGTGGGGCGGCTGGGGCGATCAAAATCTGAGCCCAAGAGCGGGAAGTTGCTGGCCATTTCATACTCATCCAAGGGTGCCAGCTCGGTTGGCACCTCTTCGGCTGCGGCAAGGGACGGAATGGCCCTGCTGGCGCGCGGTGTGGCTTGCGCGGCTACGGACGGCACCAGGGAATAAGTCCAGTAAACCGAACGCAAACCCAAATCGGGTGCGCTTTGCATATGCGCGGTCAGCACTTGTTGGATTTTTTGCAGGCCACTGGCTTGTTTTTGGTCGTTATGGGGGTGGCGCACCACCTCAAGCAAAACCAAAAACTCCTTGCCTTCGCGGTCAAGTGCCAGTAGACGCGGCTTGCTCAGCTGCAGACCCGCGCCTTCGGCGGCGATGGTCTTTTGCACCAGTTTTTCGAGTGTTTCACGCCGCTCGCGGCGCTGCATTTGGGGCGCGGGCTCACTGCTCGCGCTTTTTTCATTGCCCAGAATAGATCGCCACAAAGCCATAAAAACCCTTTAAAGCCAGCCGCCCTTAGTGAAGGGCAAATTATGGCATGCGGCAAGCATTTAGCCGCATATTTTGCGGGCGCAAGCTGATACCCTGTTGCATTTATCACAAGTGGTCGCTAACATCGCGCCGCTTGCCGCGCACGGCTTTAGCTGCCGCGGGCGCTTTCGTAAGCGTCAACGATGCGCGCGACCAAAGGGTGGCGCACGACATCGCGGCTGGTGAAGTGGCAGTGGGCTATGCCCTCGGTGTGGCGCAAAACACGCTGCGCATCAACCAAGCCGCTGGCCTGGCCGCTGGGCAAATCGACCTGGCTGACATCGCCCGTGATGACAGCGCGGCTGGCAAAACCAATGCGGGTCAAGAACATCTTCATCTGCTCGGGCGTGGTGTTTTGCGCCTCGTCTAAAATGATGAAAGCGTGGTTGAGCGTGCGCCCGCGCATAAAAGCCAAGGGCGCGATTTCGATTTGCTGGCGCTCAAAGGCTTTGTGCACCTTTTCGTAGCCCATCAGGTCATACAGCGCGTCGTACAAGGGGCGCAAATACGGATCGACTTTTTGCGCCAAATCGCCGGGCAAAAAGCCCAGGCGCTCGCCCGCCTCCACCGCCGGGCGCGTGAGCACGATGCGCTGCACGCTGTTGCGCTCGAGCGCGTCAATCGCACAAGCCACGGCTAGCCAGGTTTTGCCGGTGCCCGCGGGGCCGACGCCAAAGGTGATGTCGTGCTCGCTGATGGCGTCTAAATAGCGCACCTGGTTGGCGGTACGCCCGCGCACCGCGACTTTGTGCGTGTTGATGCCTTGCGCGAGGTCGGCGCGAATCAGAGCCGCATCGCCCGCGAGCATGAGCTGCAATTTTTCGGCATTCAGCGGCTTGTCGGCCATTTCATAGGCCGCTTGCAGCAATTCCATCGCTTGCGTTGCGTGTGCCTTGCTGCCTTCGACTTTGAACTGTTCGTGGCGCCGTGCAATCTTCACGCCCAGCGCTTTCTCTATGGTGCGCAAATTCTCATCCAAAGGGCCGCACAGATGGCTGATGCGGGTGTTGTTAGCGGGCGCAAAGATGTGGGTAAGACGCATAAGCCTAGTGTAAACAATATCAAAATAAGAGCTGCTGAGGCAGGTTTGACGGCCTAAAGTGCCAAAAACATATCAAAAAACCGCCTTGCGGCGGTTGTGGGGCTGGTGGAAACAAGCTGCGGCTTATTTCTTCAAGGCATCGCGAATTTGCCCCAGCAAGACAATCTCTTCGCTGGGCGCTGCTGGCGCGGCTTCTTTCTTAAAGCGGTTCATGATTTTGACCAGTTGAAAAATCACAAAAGCCAAAATGATGAAGTTGAGCAAAATGGTGAGGAAGTTACCGTAAGCCAGCAGCGGCACGCCCGCTTTGCTCAGGTCGGCGTAGGTTTGCGCACCGGCGTAGCCGATGGGCTCGCTGCCCAGCTTGATAAACAGATTGCTAAAGTCAACGCCGCCAGTGATTTTGCCGATGACGGGCATGATGATGTCTTTCACCAAAGAATCAACAATCTTGCCAAAAGCCGCGCCGATGATGACACCGACGGCCAAATCCATCACATTGCCCTTGAGCGCAAACTCGCGGAATTCTTGCATCATGCCCATAAAAGCTCCTTGTGGGGTTCAAAAGATGCTTGGAAGTATGCCGCAAAAGACAGCAGGCACAAGGCTTGCAGCAGCAAATAAGCGGCAAAGAGGCGCTCTTTATGGCAAAGCACTTCAAATTAGTCCGCTAAAGGCTTGAAAAGGCACAGTTGAAATTAGTACAATCAAGGGCTTGCTGAAAATTTTTATTCCTATCGAGGACTTTTATGAGTCAAAACAATTCTGAGTCCAGCGTGGATTCCAGTAAAAGAACATGGATCATCACCTCGGCCTGTGCGGGTGTCGTTGGCGGGATTGCTGCTGCAACCCCTTTCGTGGCCTCTTTCACTCCGTCAGAAAAGGCCAAAGCCGCTGGCGCGCCAGTAGAAGTGGACATCTCTGAACTCAAGCCCGGTGAGATGAAGCGCGCCGAGTGGCGTGGCAAACCGATCTGGATCATGAAGCGCACGCCAGAACAGTTGGCAACGCTCGCCCAAGTCGAAAACCAATTGGCCGACCCCGAGTCTTTGCGCAAGCAAGCCAGTGGCGATTTGATGCCCTCTTGCCGCAACCAGCACCGCTCGATCAAGCCCGAAATTTTTGTCACCGTTGGCATTTGCACCCATTTGGGCTGCTCGCCGACCGACAAGTTCGTGCCCGGCCCACAGCCATCGCTGCCTGACGATTGGCATGGCGGCTTCTTGTGCCCTTGCCACGGTTCGACCTTTGACTTGGCCGGCCGCGTCTACAAAAACAAACCAGCCCCCGATAACTTGGAAGTGCCGCACCACGAGTATGTGTCGGACACCAAGATCCGCATCTTTGATCCAAACAGCTGATCGACAAGTAACTAAGGATAAAAAATGGCTGAATTCAAAGAAATTTCTCCCAATGCCAGTTATGTCGAAAAGACAAAAAACTGGTTTGAAAACCGTGTGCCCACGGCTTTCGATGCTTACAAAGTCCACATGAGTGAGTACTTTGCACCGAAGAACTTCAACTTCTGGTACATCTTCGGCTCTTTGGCCCTGTTGGTGCTGGTGATTCAAATCGTCACGGGCATTTTCTTGGTCATGCACTACAAACCCGATGCGGCCAAAGCCTTTGAATCGGTGGAATACATCATGCGTGATGTGCCCGGTGGCTGGATCATCCGCTACATGCACTCTACCGGCGCTTCGGCCTTCTTCGTCGTGGTCTATTTGCACATGTTCCGTGGCCTGCTCTACGGCTCATACCGCAAACCGCGCGAATTGGTGTGGATTTTCGGTTGCTTGATTTTCTTGTGCCTGATGGCCGAGGCTTTCTTTGGCTACTTGCTGCCTTGGGGCCAAATGTCTTACTGGGGCGCACAAGTGATCGTGAACTTGTTTGCTGCGATTCCTTTCATCGGCCCAGACTTGGCGCTCCTGATTCGCGGCGACTATGTGGTTGGTGACGCTACTTTGAACCGCTTTTTCGCCTTCCATGTGATCGCTATTCCCCTGGTCTTGATCGGCTTGGTGGCGGCGCATTTGGTCGCGCTGCACGATGTGGGCTCTAACAACCCCGACGGCGTGGAGATCAAAGCGGGTCCGAAAGGCAATCGTTGGAGCGCTACCGCGCCGACCGACGGCGTGCCCTTCCACCCCTACTACACGGTGCACGACATCTTTGGCGTCAGCATCTTCTTGATGATTTTCTGCGCGGTGATTTTCTTCGCCCCAGAAATGGGCGGCTACTTCTTGGAGTACAACAACTTCATCCCGGCGGACCCCTTCGTTACACCGGCGCACATTGCACCCGTTTGGTATTTCACGCCTTTCTACTCGATGTTGCGCGGCGTGACAGGCGAGTTTGCTACGGTCTTGGGTCTGCTCGCCATTGCTGCTGCGGTGTTCGCTTGCGTCAAGGGTCTGATTCCTAAAATGTTCAAACTCCCAGTGATCATTGTTGCGGTCGGCTCGGCGCTCTTGCTTGGGCTTTTGCCTGGTTTGCTCAACTGGATCGGCTCACCCAAAGTCTTGGTCAATGCCTTGAATGGCGTGGCTGGCGCGCTCGACGGCATTCCATTCTTGGGCACTTTGTGGGCCATGATCTGGAACGGCATCGATGCCAAGTTCTGGGGTGTGGCAGCCATGGGTGGCGCGGTTGTGATTTTGTTCTTCCTGCCTTGGTTGGACTACTCACCCGTTAAATCGATTCGCTACCGCCCAACAGGCCACAAATGGCTCTACGCCGTCTTCGTGGTGATCTTTGTTGTGCTGGGCTACTTGGGCGTACAACCGCCATCACCAGTGGGCGAGCGCATTTCACAATTGGGCACGCTGTTCTACTTTGGCTTCTTCCTCTTGATGCCTTGGTGGAGTCAATTGGGTCAATTCAAAACGCCGCCAGACCGCGTGACGTTTGAAGCCCATTAAGAGTAGAGAAGGAAAGTACACCATGAAAAAACTACTCGCATCTTTGTTGGCCGCAGCCAGCCTTGGCCTCGGTTTGGCTACTGGCGTACAAGCCGCTGGCGGCCCAGCCATTGCCTGGGACAAAGCGCCTGTCAATCTGAATGACACCGCGGCTTTGCAACGCGGCGCTAAACTGTTTGTGAACTATTGCTTGAACTGCCACAGTGCGGCTTTCATGCGCTACAACCGCTTGAAAGACATCGGTTTGACCGAGCAGCAGATCACCGACAACTTGCTCTTCACCGGCAAAATTGGCGACACGATGAAGTCCAACATCGACCCCGTGCAAGCCAAAGCTTGGTTCGGCGCCAACCCGCCTGATTTGACGGTGATTGCGCGCTCGCGTGCGGGTGCGGGTCACACCGGTGCCGACTACCTCTACACTTATATGCGCACCTTCTACCGTGACGACACGCGTCCGACCGGTTGGAACAATATGGTCTTCCCGAATGTCGGCATGCCCCATGTTCTGTGGCAGTTGCAAGGCGAGCGCAAGCCGGTTTATGAAGTCCCTGCTGCAGTGGGTCACGAGGCTGGCGCGCCAGCTGAAGGCCATGCCGTCTTTACAGGTCGTTGGGAGCAAGTCAGCCCCGGCACCATGACGCCGAAAGAGTACGACCAAGCCGTTGGCGACTTGGTTGGCTACTTGCAATGGATGGCTGAACCTGCGCAAAATACCCGAGTTCGCATTGGCGTTTGGGTGTTGATTTTCTTGGGCTTCTTCAGCCTGATCGCTTGGCGCTTAAACGCCGCCTTCTGGCGCGATGTTAAATAAATAAGTTGATTGGCCACAAGCCAAAACACGGCCTGATTGGCGGTTTAAAAAACCGCGAATCAGGTTTTTCAAGTGATGGTTTTTGCCATCACTTTTGTTTTTAAGGAACCCCCATCATGATGGTTTTGTATTCAGGCACCACCTGCCCTTTCTCGCACCGCTGCCGCTTCACCTTGTTTGAAAAAGGCATGGACTTTGAGATCCGCGACGTGGACTTGTACAGCAAGCCCGAAGACATCAATGTCATGAATCCGTATGGGCAGGTGCCGATTTTGGTGGAACGCGATTTGATTTTGTATGAATCAAACATCATCAACGAGTACATCGACGAGCGCTTTCCGCACCCGCAACTCATGCCCGGCGACCCAGTCGACCGCGCCCGTGTGCGCTTGTTCTTGCTCAACTTTGAAAAAGAGCTCTTCAGCCATGTTTGCACGCTCGAAAACCGCGAGCTGAAAAGCAAAGGCGGCGAAAAAGCCTTTGAAAAAGCGCGCAGCCACATTCGCGATCGTCTGACGCAAATGGCGCCCGTGTTTTTGAAAAACAAATACATCATGGGTGACAACTTCTCGATGTTGGATGTGGCGCTCGCACCGCTGCTGTGGCGCTTGGACTACTACGGCATTGAGTTGTCGAAAAACGCCGCGCCTTTGCTCAAATACGCCGAGCGCATTTTCTCGCGCCCAGCTTATATCGAGGCACTGACGCCGTCTGAGAAAGTCATGCGCAAATAAGGCGCAGACTTCAGGGCACAATAAGGGCAGTTAATCACTGCCTTTTTTTATGCAACGCGAAGAACAAACCTCCCCGTCCTTGCGCGCCCACTTGCTGCGCGCGACGCATGCTTGGTGCACCGAGCACGGCCACACGCCCTACTTGCAGGTTTTGGTCGACCAATATGTGCAAGTGCCGCTGGAGCATGTGCGCGATGGCATTATCGTTTTGAATGTGAGCTATGATTCGACGAATAAGCTGCACTTTGGCGACGAATGGATCACTTTTCAGGCGCGTTTTAA
>CAZUUN010000008.1:0-24562 GCA_964622735.1 uncultured Burkholderiaceae bacterium
GAAGGGACTCGAACCCCCACGATGTTACTCGCTAGTACCTGAAACTAGTGCGTCTACCAATTCCGCCACCTGGGCAGGTGAAAATCTGAAAGAAGAAGGATTCTATATCAAAACCGATAAGACATCAGCAACTTTGTTGACTGAAATGGAAGGCGTGGTCGCCGGCCACCGTGACGGACATGGTTTCGTCACTGCTGACGATGGCCGCGAAGCCTATTTGCCACCGAATGAAATGCGCGCCGTCTTGCACCGCGATCGGGTGCATGTGCGCATCGTGCGCCTTGACCGCAGGGGCCGCCCTGAGGGCCGCGTGCTCGACATCATTTCGCGCTCTACACAACCCATTATTGGCCGTTTGCTCAATGAAAACGGCCTGTGGCTGGTCGCGCCTGAAGACAAGCGCTATGGCCAAGATGTGCTGATCCCTAAGGGCGGCACGCTTGACGCGCAGCCCGAACAAATCGTTGTGGTCGAACTGACCGAGCCGCCCTCCCTCTACGGCCAGCCCGTGGGTCGCATCATTGAGGTCTTGGGCAGCGCCGACGACTCGGGCATGGAGATTGAAATCGCTGTGCGCAAATACGGCGTGCCACACCAGTTTAGTGACGCTTGCTTGCAGCAGTCACAAGCCCTACCCGACCAAGTGCGCCCGGCCGACAAGCGCGGCCGCATCGATTTGACCGATGTCGCGCTGGTGACTATTGATGGCGAAGACGCACGCGACTTTGACGATGCCGTGTATTGCGAGCCCGCCACAGTGGGCCGCGGCAAAGGCTGGCGCTTGCTCGTCGCCATCGCCGATGTCTCGAACTATGTGGAAACGGGCAGCGCGATTGATGTCGATGCTTACGACCGCGCCACCAGCGTTTATTTCCCGCGCCGCGTGATTCCCATGCTGCCCGAGAAGCTCAGCAACGGCCTGTGCTCGCTCAACCCCGATGTCGAGCGCCTGTGCATGGTCTGTGACATGCTGGTCGATGCCAAAGGCGATGTGCAAGCCTACCAGTTCTACCCCGCCGTCATGCGCAGCCATGCGCGTCTGACCTATACCCAGGTCGCGGCTGCATTGGCCAATACGCGCAGCCCCGAGGCAGTACAACTCAAAGAGCGCCTGCCCAATTTACTCAATCTGCACGATGTTTACCGCGCCCTGCTGCAAGCGCGGCAAAGACGCGGTGCGGTCGATTTGGACACGGTGGAGACTCAAATCGTCTGCGACGACCACGGCCGCATTGAGAAAATTTTGCCGCGCGTGCGCAACGATGCGCACCGCGTGATTGAAGAGGCCATGCTGGCCGCCAATGTCTGCAGCGCCGACTACATTGGGCAAAGCAAACACTTGGGCTTGTTCCGCGTACACGATGGCCCAACACCTGAGAAGGTCGAGTTGCTGCGCCAATATTTGCGCGCCTTGGGTCTGCATTTTACCATCAGCGACGAGCCCACGCCCGCCGAATTCCAAGCGGTCAGCGTGGCGGCCAAAGACCGCCCTGATGCGCAGCAAATCCACACCATGCTGCTGCGCTCGATGAGCCAAGCGATTTACTCGCCCATCAACGATGGCCACTTTGGTTTGGCTTACGAGGCCTATACTCACTTCACCAGCCCGATTCGGCGCTACCCCGACTTGCTGGTGCACCGCGTGATCAAAGCGATCTTGCAACACCATACCTACCACCTGCCGCAGCTGCCGCTGCCAGGCGAAGCGCACGAGCAACTGGCCAAACGCATGGTGGCCCGCAACCAGCGCAAGGGCCGCGCACCTGCTGCTGGTGAGCCAAGCGCGAGTCACAAGCGCGGTGGCAAACAAACGCAAAGCGAGTTGCAAGGCTGGGAAGCCGCTGGCCTGCATTGCAGTGCCAACGAGCGCCGCGCCGACGAGGCCAGCCGCGATGTGCAAGCTTGGCTCAAATGCCAGTACATGAAAAACTTCTTGGGCGAAGAGTTTTCAGGCGCTGTCAGTGCCATCACCAGCTTTGGCATGTTCGTCACGCTCGACAGCATTTATGTCGATGGCTTGGTGCATATCACCGAGTTGGGCAGCGAATACTTCCGCTTTGATGAAGTGCGCCAAGAGTTGCGCGGCGAACGCAGTGGCACCCGCTACGGCATCGGCACGCGCGTGCGCATACAGGTCATACGCGTGGACCAAGACGCACGCAAAATTGACTTTGCTTTGGTCGATGAGTTTGCCGAACTGCGCGCCGCAAAAGGCAATGGGAATGGCCATGCGACTGGCAGCAAGGCCAACAAAACGGGTGTGCCAGCGCGGGCGCGCGCCGACCTCGGCGAAGAAGGCGATGCCCAGCGCATACGCGCCAGCCGCAAGGCTGCACCCGCCTCGCCCATAGCCGAGATACGCCGCGCAGCCAAAAAAGCGAGCAGCAAAAAAGCCCCGAGCAAGCAGTCTGGTGCAGTGGGCAAGGGCGGTAAAGACAAGCGCCGCTAATCAGAGCCAAGCCAGCAGGCACACACAAAACGCGAGTCGTCGGCTCGCGCCGGCTCACAAAAAAAGCGCCCTAGGGCGCTTTTTTTACGGCTGTTGACTTCTGCGAACTTACATTGCAGCAGAAGCCGCGTCAGCAGGCGCATCCGCAGCAGGTTTCTGGGGCTCGTCAAACTTGCCACCACCAGCGTTGGCCATATAGACCACGGCGCGACCAATCTCTAGGTCTTCAAACTCGCCGCCACCTTGGGCGCCCATGGCGTTTTTACCTTTAAGGGCCGAGTGCAACAAAACCTCATAGCCTTGGCCTAAGCGAGGACCCCAAGCGGCGGCATCGCCAAATTTAGGCGCGCCAGCAACACCCGCTGTGTGGCAGGCGGCGCACTGAGCGCTGTACACTTCTTCGCCTGTTTTCAGCGCGCGGTTGGCGTCTTTGATCTCGACCGTGCCGACTTTTTGGATGTTTGCAAGCGTGTTGTGTTCGACATCGTCTTTGGTCAGGCCAGCGATGCTGACGCTATCGCCTTGGGCCAAATTGGCAGGCTTGATGGCCGAGGTCACATACAAGACCAAGCCAATGATGACAAAAATAGGCACGACAAAAACAGCAATCGACAGCCACAGCATTTGCTTGGGCGTGGTAACTGGGCCAGTGTGGTTTTCGTGTGATGCGCTCATAGTAGGACTGATTAATAGGGTTAAGAAACGGCGTTAGCTTGCGGCTTAATCCTGCATTATAAATCTTTGCCAGCGCTCACACGCGTGCCCTGCACTACAATGCAGCTTCCCTGCCCACTCGCTGTATTTCAATGGATAGAATTCGGCCCTCCGAAGGCTGAGATCCAGGTTCGATTCCTGGCGGCGGGACCATTACTTGCTATTAAGTCAATAGCTGCTCAGGCAGGATTGATAAGCACAACTGCTTATTTACCTCAAAAAATCACGCTATTTATTCGCACTCAAGGGCGACCCGTACCCGTTCCCGTGAATGTCGTGCCTGTCGCTTCTTGGGGCACGCCGCTCGCAGCTGCTGGCTGGGCAACTAGGGGCTGGGCTGGTGTCTTCATGCCTTCTTCTGCGGTCGGGCTACTCACCTTCGCACTCATACTCGCACTGGCGGCCGACCAGTTGCGCAGCAGTGCCACGCTTTTGCTGTTGTTCTGCGCCTCTGCCAACGCAATCGCGTCCTGCCCGGCGTGGTTGCGCCAGCTGGCATCTGCACCTTCGTCTAATAACAACTGCAACACCTCTAATTTGCTGCGGCTGGCAGCCATCATGAGCGGGGTTTCGCCCGTGGGCGATTCGGCATCAATATAGGCCGAAGCCTCTAACAAAAAGCGCACCATCGCCACATCGCCCGCGCTGGCGGCATAGTGCAGCGGTGTCCAGCCTTTTTTATTCACCTCGGCACCCTTGGCCACCATGCGCTGCGCTTGCGGCAAGAGGCCGCGCAGGGCAGCCATCATCAGGGCGTTTTCGCCATATTTGTTTTCTAGGTTAAGTTTGGTTTGCGGGTCTTCAATCAGCACATCGGCCACACGGGGCGCGGGTTCGCGCAGCGCTACATAGAGTGCGGTATGCCCCTCGTAGTTCAGCGTATTGGCGTTGAACTGGCCTTCGGCCAGAATTTTTTGCACGGTGTTGACGCCATCGCGCTCGATGCTGTTCATGAACTGCGTGACATCGGCAGCGGCAAAGGCCAAGCCTGCCCACAGCAGCGCGGTCACTAACAACACCTTCTTTTTCATGCCTGCACCTTGATGAAGAGCTGTTCAAAGTTGGCGCTGGTTGCCTCTGCAATTTGCGCCACGCTCACGCCTTTGCATGCCGCCAATTGCTGCGCCACCAACGGCACATAGGCGGGGCTGTTTTGTTTACCCCGATGCGGCGCAGGCGCCAAGTAGGGGCTGTCGGTTTCGATCAAGCAGCGCTCCAGCGGCACATAGGCGCAGACCTCGCGCAAAGCCACGGCATTTTTAAAAGTGATGATGCCCGAGAAGGAGATGTAGTAGCCCAAATCGAGTGCTTGCTTAGCCACCGTCAAGCTCTCGGTAAAGCAATGGAAGACGCCGCCCGCGTGGCCGCTGCTGCCCTCGCCTTCTTCGCGCAAAATCGCCAGCGTGTCATCGGCCGCTTCGCGCGTGTGGATCACCAGCGGCAACTGCACTTGCCGCGCCGCCCGAATATGCGTGCGAAAGCGTTCGCGCTGCCACTCCATATCGGCGATCTCGCGCCCGCCTTTGCGCGCCTCCATTTGGTAATAGTCGAGTCCGGTCTCGCCGATGCCGACCACGCGCGCGTCTTGCGCCCGCTCCAGCAAATCGGCCACGGTCGGCTCGTAGATGCCCTCATTATCGGGATGCACGCCCACTGTGGCCCAAATGTGGGCGTGGTCTTGCGCGAGTTTGAGCACGCTGGGGAACTCTTCTATCGTGGTGCTGATGCACAGGGCGCGATTGACTTGCGCGGCTTGCATCTCGGCCAGCAACGCTGGCATATCGGCCAAGTACTGGGGGTAATTGATGTGACAATGGGAATCGGTAAACATAGGCGCTTATTGTCGCGATTTTTGCGCGACTCGGGGTTCAGGCATGCGCAGCAGCCTTGTGTATCACAGCAACACTCAACTATTAAAAAGTGAGCTGCTCAGGCAGATTTGACGGCTTAAAACCCTTATTTCAATCTTAAATTTTTGGTTTGAGGCTTGAAATCGACTGCAACAACCCCTAGTTAGCCTGAGCTTTGCGCGGCTGCAATAGCAGCACTTCCTCTTCTTTTGACTTTGACTCCAACACCAACATGACTAAAAAAACCCATAGCTTTCAAGCCGAAGTGGCGCAACTCTTGCACCTCGTCACGCATGCGCTGTATTCGAACAAAGAGATTTTTTTGCGCGAGCTGATCTCTAACGCCTCAGACGCTTGCGACAAGCTGCGCTTTGAAGCGCTGAACAATGACGCGCTGTATGAGGGCGACAGCGAACTGAAAGTGCGCGTGAGCCACGATGCCAAAACCATCACCATCAGCGATAACGGCATCGGCATGAGCGCGCAAGAAGCCATCGACCACTTGGGCACGATCGCCAAAAGCGGCACCAAAGACTTTATGGGTCGCTTGAGCGAGGCGCAAAAAGGTGACGCCCAAGACCAAGGCCAACTCATCGGCCAGTTTGGCGTGGGCTTTTATTCGGGCTTTATCGTCGCTGACAAAATCACCGTCGAATCTCGCCGCGCAGGTCTGCCTGCAAACGAGGGCGTGCGTTGGATCAGCGGCGGCAGTGGTGACTTTGAAGTCGAGGCCATCGACAAAGCCGACCGCGGCACCAGCATCACCTTGCACCTGCGCGAAGACGCGCTGCAGTTTGCCAACAACTGGCAACTCAAATCCATCATCAACAAATACGCCGACCACATCAGCCTGCCGATACAAATCGAGCAAGAAGAGTGGCAAGAAGCAGCTGAAGAAGGCCAGCCCGGCAGCATGGTGAAAACGGGCGTGTGGGAAACCGTGAACCAAGCCAGCGCCCTGTGGACGCGCGCGAAAAAAGACATCAGCGACGAGCAATACCAAGAGTTCTACAAGCAAATCAGCCACGACGCAGCTGCGCCCTTGGCCTGGAGCCACAACCGCGTGGAAGGCGGCACCGAGTACACGCAACTGCTATATTTGCCTGCCAAAGCGCCCTTTGATTTGTACAACCGCGACAAGATCAGCGGCGTCAAGCTCTATGTCAAACGCGTCTTCATCATGGACGATGCCGAGAGCCTGTTGCCGACCTACTTGCGCTTCGTCAAAGGCGTGGTCGATTCAGCTGACCTGCCGCTGAATGTGAGCCGCGAGCTGTTGCAAGAAAGCCGTGATGTAAAAGCCATCCGCGAAGGCAACACGCGCCGCGTGCTGGCGATGATTGAAGATTTGGCGAAGAACGACGAAGCCAAATTCCAAGACTTCTACCGCGAATTTGGCGCGGTGCTGAAAGAGGGCTTAGGCGAAGATTTTGCCAACCGCGAACGCATTGCCAAGCTGCTGCGTTTTGCCAGCTCGACCCAAGACGCGCCGACCAGCCTAGCCGACTACAAAGCGCGCATGAAAGAGGGCCAAGAGGCGATTTACTACATCACCGCCGACACCTTGGCCGCGGCCAAAAACAGCCCACAGCTGGAAGTGTTCAAGAAGAAAGGGATTGAAGTCTTGCTCATGACCGACCGCGTGGACGAGTGGGCGCTGTCGCAATTGTTTGAGTTTGATGGTACGCCGCTGCAATCGGTCGCCAAAGGCGCGGTTGATTTGGGCAAACTGCAAGACGAGGAAGAAAAGAAAAAATCGGAGGAGGTAGCTGAAACACTGAAACCACTGTTGGAGAAACTCAAAGCCGCATTGCAAGACAAAGCGCAAGATGTGCGCGTTACCAGTCGTTTAGTCGATTCGCCCGCTTGTTTGGTGGTCGAAGACCACGGCATGAGCCTGCAACTAGCCCGCATGTTGAAACAAGCGGGGCAAGAAGCGCCGGTGAGCAAGCCAATTTTGGAAATCAACCCTGAGCACCCACTGGTGAAAAAGCTCGATAGCGCAGTCGCTTTTGATGACTTGGCGCACATTCTGTTTGACCAAGCCTTGCTGGCTGAGGGCGGCCTGCCCGATGACCCGATGGCTTATGTCAAACGGGTGAATGCACTCTTGGCTTAAAAAACAAAAAAACTGCCTCGGCAGTTTTTTTGTTTCTGATGCACTAATCTAAGCCAAGGGCAAGAGTAGACCTATGCCCTTAGCCTACTATCACTTAAGAGCGATTGTCGTCAGACTGTTGGCGCGAGCCTTGCGAATCGGTTTTTGATGCGCTGCTTTGCTTATTGCCTTGGTTAGGTGCTTGTTTAGCATCGCCTTGCTGGTTCTGACGGCCCGCTTGCTGTTGCTGCTGGCGGTCTTGGTCCAATTTATTAGCTGTATTGGCATTGTTAGCGTTATTGGCGTTGTTGCGCTCGTTGGTGCTACGCTCATTGCTTTGATTAGTCGATTTCATATTTATCTCCTGGAGGGATGAAAAATGGATACGGACGGAAAGGTCTGTACCGAGAACATGGCGAACATCAAAACGCCACAAACCCATTACAGCCGACGCATCCTCACTCGTCAGTAGGCGCAGCGTTGCAGCACTTGTAAGAGTTATCCCGTCCGTTTGGGGCGCGTATATCTGACGCAGCTGTCGTCCAATCACGCCAGCCCCCAAGGCCAGGTGCTGCAGCATCAGCGCCGCGTTTGCTTTTGGCGCGCAGCAAGCTGGTTGGAAAAATTGGATTGCGCCATTAACTCTGCATACCAAATGCGGTAGCCCGCATCACTAGGATGCAGCCCATCCTTGGCATGCAGTTCAGCGGCGCGCTGCACAAACGGGTCTTGGGCTTTTTCTTTGTACAAATTGACATAGACGGCGCCCTCGTCAGCAGCGACTTGGCGCACCAACTGATGCAAGGCACGCGAGCGCTGGGACATGAGCCACGATACCGGCGCAAAAAAGAAGGGGGCATTCCCCACATTCCCCGAGGGCATGAGGATGACGAAATCAGAATGTGTGCGGGCTAATTTAGCAGTCTGCAGTATGGCTTGCGCCAATGGCTTTTGCCGCGTTAATCGGATGACATTATTGCCGCCACCTAAAACCAAGATGGCGTCGAAGCGCTGCTCACCCAGAGCTTCTAACTGCTGAACGATATCGGCAAATTTAGCGCCGTCTTGCGCGCGATTGACGATTTGTAGCTGCGGGTGATCCTTGGCGATCAGCCCCGCAACACTCTGCGTGGGCGAAGAGGCACCCGTGCCGACAGCTGTGCTGTCACCAAGCACGAGCAGCGTGGCCACTGATTGCTGGGGCAGCACCTCAAACGGCTCGCTCAAGCGCGCCAGCTCACCTGCTTGTTTGATGCGCCACACAGCGCAGCCTGAAGTTGCAAGTAAGGCCAAGCCAGCAATCGCGCCCAGCGTCAAAAACACGGAATGCCGATGAGGTTTCATGTTTTAGTTCCAAGTGTGGCTGAACAAGTGCGCTCAAAAAAATCAGAAGATATGCAAAAAAAAGGGCTACACAAATAGCCCCTCCATTGCGCTTAGCAAATCTTTATTTGCGTTTGAGCACGCGCTTCTTTTTCGCGGGTGTAGCCACTGGCACCGCTCTTTGCTCGCGCGGCAATTGCGGTGGCGCCCAGTTGGTTTGCTTTTGTTGATACAAGGGCAATACTTTGCCTGAAGCATCGCGCAAAACGGCTTGGCGGTTTTCGGGGCTAGGGTGGGTGCTCAAAAACTCCAGCGGACGACCGCCACCATTGGCTGCCATTTTGTCCCACAGCGTGACTGCGGCGCGTGGATCGTAGCCCGCACGCGCAGCCAATTCAACGCCAATCAAGTCGGCCTCGGTTTCATCGCGGCGACTGTGTTTGAGGCCGTAAAGCTGAAAAGCATCGCCCGCCAAACCCACATATTGGTCCTTCAAGCCCGCCGCACTTGCACCCAGTGCCAGCAATTGGCCCAACTGTTGGCTTGACGCTTGCTCGCGCACATGTTCGCGCAGGGCGTGGGCGATTTCGTGGCCGACAACTGCTGCCAGCTCATCATCGGTGAGCTTGAGACGCGTGACCAAGCCGGAGTACACGACGATCTTGCCGCCTGCCATACAAAAGGCGTTGACATCGTCATTTCGGATGGTGTTGACCTCCCACTTCCAGTTTTTCGCATCGGGGCGAAAGGCCGGGGTTTGTGCAATCAAACGCTGCGCCACACGGCGCACGCGTGCGGCTAGTGCTGCATCGGTATTCAAGTTGCCCGCGCGCTGGGCTTTTTGGATCGCGTCGCTATAAGCCACGGCTGAGGCTTGCTCGATCTCGGCCGCGCCAACCAGCATTTGTTGTTGGCGATTCACGCCGACGACACCGCCGTTGGTGGTCTGTACTGTCTGGCAAGCTGTCGCCAACACCAGCACGGCCAAGCTGCCTAAAACTTTTTTATACAAACGAGAAGAGGTAGAAAAATGCAATCGTGCCACGCGAAGCTCCTGTGTATAGACCATAAAAGTGTAAAGGCTGAAAGCCGCATTCTGCCCTGATGGCTGAGGCTCAGTATAGAACTGGGTCATAATTTGCGCTACCAAGACCCCACGCTTGCCTCGCGCACAGCTTAGATCTGCTTATGTCTGTCACTACACCTGATGTTCAAGTTCGCCCTGCAGCGGCTCATGAAATGACTGCCGCGCGTGGGCTTTTGCAAGAGTACGCCGACAGCTTAGACTGCCGCGTCTACCTGCCGGGAATTGAACAAGAGTTGGCCAAGCTGCCCGGTGACTACGCGCCGCCGCGTGGCGAGTTGCTGCTGGTTTGGGTCGATGATTTACTAGCGGGTTGCTGCGCCATGCGCCCGCTCGATGACAGCGACCACATCGGCTCGGCCGAGATGCTGCGCTTGTATGTGCGCCCAGCTTTTCGCGGTTTGGGTTTGGGCAAACGCTTGGCGACCGAGACGCTCTACCGCGCTGCGCAAGCGGGTTATGCCTGCGTCCTGCTCGATACGCTGGACTCGATTGAAGTGGCGCGGCGCTTGTACCAAGACTTGGGTTTTTACGAGATTGAGCCTTTCTACAACAGCCCCGTGCCGGGTGCGCATTACCTCAAAGTCGAGCTTTAAAGCCCGCGTCGCGGCTCAACACAGCCCCACAAAAAAACGGGCGCTGTGTGACTAGCGCCCGCTTCTCTTTACTTCCAGCACCCGCTTTAAGCCGTTTTGCCAAAGCCCACTGTATGCCAACCTTGTAAAACCCAGCGCTTGATATCGCGCGCGGCCATATACATGGCGGGCAAAGACAGCAAAGTCAAAGCCGTTGCCACCACCAAGCCACCCATGATAGCAATCGCCATAGGCCCCCAAAACAGGCTACGCGTGAGCGGAATCATGGCGAAGATAGCCGCCAGCGCCGTCAGCACAATGGGGCGCATGCGGTGCACGGCCGCAGTAGCTAGCGCCTCGGCCACAGGTGCGCCACGCGCGCGTTCACGCTCGACTTGGTCAATCAAAATGACGGCGTTGCGCTGAATCATGCCCATGAGCGCGATAAAGCCCAAAGACGCCACAAAACCAAAAGGCCGCCCGAAGATCAAGAGCGCTGCGGCCACACCCGGAATGCCCAAGGGCCCCGTTAAGAAGACCAGCATGGCGCGCGCAAAGCTTTGCAATTGCAGCATCAGCAAGGTGAAAGTTAAGAACAGCATGATGGGCACGCCCGCGATGATGGATTCTGAGCCTTGCGAGCTCATCTCCACCGCGCCTGCTACCACCATGCGGTATTCGGGCGGCCAGACTTTTGCGGCTTTGCGCAGTTCGGGCTCCATTTGCGCGGTGACGGTGGCAGGCTGCACGCCATCGACAATATCTGCATTCACCGTAATAGCGTAGTCACGGTTCATGCGCCACATAATGCCCGGCTCCCAATCAAACACGGGTCTGGCAATTTGCGTCAGCGGTATGCTGGCGCCGCTGGCCGTGCTGATATAGGCATTTTGCAAATCACTCATCAAACGGCGCTCGTCTTGCGGCTGGCGCAAGACGATGTCGATCAAGTCATTGTTCTCGCGCAGCTGGCCGATGGGCAAGCCGTTGTAAAACAGACGCGTTGCCGTAGCAATCGACTGGCTGCTCACGCCCAAAGCGCGCGCTTTGTCTTGGTCGATTTGCAAGCGCAGCGATTTGACTTGCTCGTTCCAGTTGTCGTTGACATTGCGGGCATTGCTGTTGGCACGCATGATGTCTTTCATCTCATCGGCAATTTTGCGCAGCTTGATCGGGTCAGGCCCGACCACGCGGAACTGCACCGGATATGGCACAGGCGGCCCACTCGGCAGGTAGCGCACACGCATTCTGACCTCAGGGAACTCGGCTGCCAACATGGCTGGCAAGGTTTCGCGCAATCGGCCCCGGTCTTCTAGTGTTTTGGGAATGAGCATCATCTGCCCCAAATTGCTTTGTGGCATGAGCTGCTCGTGCGGCAGGTAAAAGTGCGGGATGCCCGCGCCCATCCACGCCGTCACACTCTCCACACCCTTTATCTTGAGCAAGCGCTGCTCGATGCGCTGCCCGACCTCGGTGTTGGCCTGCATGCTGCTGCCTTCTGGCAGGTTGTAATCAATCATGATTTCCATGCGCGCCGAGTCGGGAAAGAACTGCTGCTCGACTTGGGTCATCCCAAACACACCCAGTCCAAAAATCATCAAAGTCGCCGCGAGGGTTTGCCAGCGGTGCAAGACGCACAGCGCGACCAAGTTGCGGAAGGAGCGATAGAAAGGCGTATCAAAAGTATCTTTGTGGCCGCCCTCTTGGGGCTTGACCTTGAGAATGACCGAGCCGATGTAAGGCACAAAATAAACCGATACCACCCAACTGACCACCAATGCGATCACCGTCACGGCAAAAATCGCAAAGGTGTATTCGCCCGTGATCGAGCGCGCCATGCCAATAGGCAAAAAACCCACCGCCGTGATCAGCGTACCCGTGAGCATAGGCATGGCCGTGTGGTCATAGGCGTAGGTCGCAGCGCGCATCATGCTCGCTCCTTCTTCAAGGCGGCGCACCATCATTTCGACCGCGATGATGGCATCGTCCACCAACAGGCCCAATGCGATGATGAGCGCCCCAAGCGAGATCTTATGCAAACCTATTCCAAAATACCACATGGCGATGAAAGTCATGGCCAAGACCAGCGGAATGGTAATGCCCACCACCCAGCCTGGGCGCATATCCACACGCCAACCAAAGCGGCCACCGCGGTGCAAACCGAGGCTCACAAAACTCACCAACAAAACGATCACCACGGCCTCAATCAAGGCTTTGACAAACTCAGAAACCGAATCGCCCACGACTTTGGGCTGGTTTTGCACTTGGCTCAACTCGATACCAGCGGGCAGGGTCGCCTCAATGCTGGCGATTTCAGCTTTGAGTGATTTGCCCAAGCGGATGATGTCGCCGCCTTTGGCCATACTCAGACCCAAGGCAATCATGGGCTTGCCGTTGTAATGGGCAACTGGCCCTGGCGGGTCGGCATAAGCGCGCTTGATCTGGGCGATGTCGCCTAGGCTCACCACTTTGCCATTGGCTGCGCGTATCGGCAGCGCTTGCAATTGCGCCACACCTTCGAGCTGTCCCGCCACGCGAATTTGCACGATGTCGCTATCGGTTTGGATTTGCCCTGTGGCTTCCACCGCGTTTTGCTGGCCGATTTGCGCCACCACTTGGTTTAAATCTAAGCCGAGTTGCGCCATGCGCTGGTTCGCCAACTCGATATAAATCTTCTCGTCTTGCGCGCCCCAAATTTCGACCTTGTTCACATCTTTGACGCGCAACAGTCGCTGGCGCACGCCGTCAGCCACATATTTGACTTCGGCCTGGCTATAGCCCGCATCGGTCGCCTGCAAAGCATAAATAATGCCAAAGACATCGCCAAATTCGTCATTGAACATGGGGCCAATCACGCCCTGAGGCAGAGTGGCTTTGATGTCATTTATTTTTTTGCGTACGGTGTACCAAGTGTTTGGCATTTCCGAACCGCTGGCTTGTTCGCTGGCCTGATACAAAATCGTCATCTCGCCCGGCTTGGTATAAGTGCCGATGCGGTAGGTGTTAGGCACTTCTTGCAAAGTGTGCTCGAGTTTGTCGCCCACTTGTTCTGCCATTTGCTGCGTCGTCGCACCGGGCCAATAGGCCCGAATCATCATGGCGCGAAAAGCAAAGGGCGGATCTTCGTCTTGCCCCAACTGGAAGTAAGAGGCGATGCCGATCAGCATCAACACGATCATCAAATAGCGTGTCAGCGCTTTGTGTTGCAGCGCCCAACGCGAGAGGTTAAAGCCGCTCTCAGGCGCGTCGTTCGCGTCCGTATCGATTTGCCCGTCCTGCTTCATGCGCCTGCCCCTTGAGCGGGGGCAGCTTGGCCCTCATGCTCATCTTCGCGGTCATTTTTACCCACATAGCGACTCACATGCTGGCCATCGGTCAGGGTGTGTACGCCCGCAACCACAACGACATCTCCTGCGGCAATGCCACTGATGATTTGCACTTGATTGCCCACAATGCCGCCTGTTTTGACCGCGCGTTTGTGCACCGTCGCGGTTTTCTCAGCAAAGACCCACACGCTGGTACCACTGCTTTCGCGGCTGAGCGCGGAGAGCGGCAACAGCACTTGCGCGTTTTGGGTTTTCTGCACCGTATTTTTGGGCACGATGCGCACCGTAGTACCCAAAGGGGGTGCGTTGGCCGCACTTGCTTCGATCGCCACTTTGACGGCAAAGGTGCGCGTCAGCGTATCGGCACTGGCGGCTAGCTCACGCACGCGGCCGGGCCATTGTGCGGTGGGCTCAGTGCCCTGTGCATTCCAGGCAATGACCTCGACTGCGCTGCCCACAGGCAGGCTTTTGCCGGCGTCTTCCGGCAAACTAAAAGCGGCATCGCGGGGCCCGTCTTCGGCCAGCTGCACCACGGGCTGACCCGCGGCCAATACTTGGCCCACTTCGGCATACACGCCCGTGATCACGCCCGCGCGATCGGCATATAAATTGCCATAACTGGCTTGGTTGCCCTGCACGCTGGCTTGCGCTTGGGCTTGGCTCAATTGCGCCTGAGCCGATTGCAGCTGCGCGCTGTAGCGCTCGATCTGCGCATCACTGATAAAGCCCTGCGCCCGCATGGCCTCGAAGCGTTTGAGGTCAGCCGCCGCCAAATCACGCGCCGTCAGCGCGGCTTGCATTTGCGCTTGGGCGGCTTGCGCGCCCAGCTGGTAATCACGCGGATCGATTTGGGCCAAGAGCTGACCAGCGCGCACGGTTTGACCCAATTGCGCAGAACGCGTGAGCAGTTTGCCGCCCACGCGAAAACCCAGTTTCGACTCGGCCCGCGCACGCACTTCGCCCGCATAGCTCTCAGGCGTTTGGCCCTCGTGGTCAGCGCCTACCGTCAGCACCTTGACGGCGCGCACGGGCGCTTCTTTCGTCTGCGTCTTACCGCAAGCGAGCAAAACACTGAAAGCCGCGCCAAGAAATAAGACGCGCAAAACGCGGCTGTAAATAGGCTGCGCACTGGGCAAAGAAACGGTGGTGGAAGTCGGCATAAAACTCAATCGTGAATACAAAGCAGAGAACAAACACGGGCAAAGATCAAGTGTGCTGACCCTTCGGTTATTAACCGTCGCCAGTTTAATAGAGACTGGTAGAAACGCCTAGGTTTTTTGCTTAAAAATGGATAGTCGGCACCACTAAAAATAGACTACAGCCGCCTGATTTTCGGCTTATTTTTTACACTAAATTAGGCGATTTTCCTTATCAATGCTGCCTGAACAGCTATTATTTTTGTATTGCCCGCTTTAATACGCAGCAATTAAGCTTAAAGAAGAGCAAGAGGCAGAGTAGCCACTGCCGCAGCAGCCGCAAATAGCCTCAGGCACAATAAGCGCCATGGAAAAGTCTAAATTGCCCGTGGTGCACTGCACCGATATGAAGGATGTGCGCCGCGAGATCGACGCCATTGACGCCGTGCTCGTACCCCTCTTGGCGCAGCGCCAAGGCTATGTAGCGCAGGCCGCCCGCATCAAAGGCCAACTGGCCGATGTCGTGGATGAGGAGCGGATTGAATTTATCATTGCGCGGGTGCGCGATTTGGCCAAGGCCCAGGGTTTAGAGCCAGATATTGCCGAGCGCACTTGGCGCAGCATGATTTCGGCTTACATCGACTTTGAACACCGCGAGTTCAAGACCTTGCGCAAACTCGATTAAAGCGCCGAGATACTTTATTTTTAATAGCTGCTCAGGCAGGCTTGACGAACTAAAATCGCAAAAACATATAAAAAACCAGCTTGAAAGGCTGGTTTTTGCGTTTGGCGACTGGCTGCAAGCTTAACTCAGGCTTTCTTGCAGCTCTTTGACCAAATCGATGTAGTCTTGCATGGCCTGCTCTGGCGCAGTGCCACGCAACTTGTCCCAAGCATCCCATTTGGCGCGCGCCACGATGTCGGTAAAGCCGGGCTTCTCGTCTTGGTTGTCGCCCGCCGTCCCTTGTTTAAACAACGAGTACATGCGCAGCAAAGTCACAGGATCAGGTTTAGCGGGCAGCGCGCGCGACTCAATCACGGCTGTATCAAATTGTTCTCGCAGCGTACTCATACAACATTCCTTTAGGCAAACTAGAGCTTTCGTGTGGGTGTGCAGTGCCTAGGCAGACACAAAATGCAACCCGCAGCGGCTTGCTTGAACTATACCTATATTTTTAGCCCGCCAGAATTTACCCTGTGATTTGTGCGATTTAAAAGCCCCGATGGTATTTGGCGAGTATTTGACGCAACGCAAGGGGAGCGGGGTGTTGCGCGTTATAGTGCGAGGGTGCGCATCCCTCAGTTGGCCTAGCCTTGCGACTGGCAAGCGCCCGCAGAATCGATGGTGACATCGCTTTATTTTTTCGATGGAGACAAAAAAAGATGGCTCAAACTAAAGACTATCGCTTCGGCGAATTCACCTACCCACGCGGTTGGTTTATGGTTGCGGAATCAACCGAACTCGACACCCACAAACCCTTGGCTGTGCGCTTTTTTGGCCGCGACTTCGCCCTCTACCGCGGCATGGCTACGGGCCGCGCGGTTTTGCTCGACGCTTACTGCCCACACATGCAAACGCATTTGGGCGCGCACAACACGACTTCTTATGTTGTAGTTGACAACCGTGGCACCAATATTGTTGGTGACGACATCGTCTGCCCTTACCACGCTTGGAAATTTGGCCCAGACGGCAAATGTAACGAGATTCCTTACCACGACGGTCCGATTCCAGCCGCAGCCCAAGTCAAATCTTGGACGGTGAAAGAAAGCATGGGCGCGGTTTGGGTTTGGCACGATCCTGAGGGTGGCGAGCCTGATTACGATGTGCCTAGCTTCCCGCAAATGGATGATCCACTGTGGGTGAAACCACGCTACGACCATTTGGGCGTCCTGAATATTCACCCCGTTGAGATCGTAGATAACATCGCCGACTACGCCCACTTCTCGCCTATCCACGGCTCAGACACGCAAGGCTTTGAAAACGAATTCAAAGGCGTAGAAGCCCACCAACGCATGCGCGGCCCGCACCGCACTTTGGTCGACCCCAATACAGGCGTGAGCGCTGTGCTGCACACCAACACCAAGTATATTGGCCCGAGCGCTTTGCAGTCTTACATGACAGGCATGTTCGAGTCCGTCATCGTCATCAACAACACCCCGGTTGAAGACGGCAAAGTCAAAGTTTGGCACGCGCTGTGGGTGAAATCACCGACGCAGCAACCAACGCTGAGCGTAGTAGACAAAGTTCTCGCTAAGCAATTCCAAGAAGCCGCCTTGACCGCACTGTCGCAAGACTTTGAGGTCTGGAGCAACAAGGCGCCCAATATCAATGGCATGTATTTGCCTAGCGATGGCGCCTTCTTGAAAGCGCGCACTTGGTACAAACAGTTCTACAACCCACGCGCCAAAGTGCAAGAGTATTGGGACCAAATCGAAGGCGCAGCTTATGTGCCACGCGGTATTGCCCCTTATACCGAAACCGGCAAATAAGCCACTGAAAATCGCGGCTCTAGCGGCTCGATTTTTTGCCAGCCCCGCTCGTCGGGGCTTTTTTGCGCCTCCTCAGCGCTCGGGTATATTTGCCGCATGAACAAACTTGTCTTTATCACCGGTGCCTCCAGCGGCATCGGCCAAGCGCTGGCCTTGCGCTTTTACCAAGCGGGCTGGAATGTGGCCTTAGTCGCGCGCCGCACCCAAGCCATACAAGACTGGGCGCACAGCCAGCAACTCGATGGCAAACGCTACGGCGTTTATGGTGCCGATGTGGCGCAGATCGACAGCATCGTGCAAGCGGGGCAGGCTTGCCTAGCTGCCCAAGGTCTGCCTGATTTAGTCATCGCCAACGCCGGCGTGAGCATAGGCGTAGACAGCGCCATGCGCGAAGACCTCGATGTCTTGAGCGAAACACTGATGATCAACAATGTAGGCATGGCCGCCACCTTTCACCCATTCATCAACGGCATGAAGGCGCGCGGCAGCGGCGTCTTGGTTGGCATTGCCAGCATGGCTGCGATCCGCGGCCTGCCCGGCCACGGCGCTTATTGCGCCAGCAAAGCGGGCGTGGTGGCCTATTGCGAAAGTCTGCGCGGCGAGCTTCGCGGCACGGGCGTGCAAGTGAGCACAATTTTGCCGGGCTATATCGCCACGCCGCTGACCAGCCACAACACCTACGCCATGCCCTTCTTGCTGCAACCAGCCGAGTTCGCCAACCGCGCTTACCGCGCCATGGTCGCCGGCAACAGCTACTGCGTCATACCTTGGCAAATGGGCATAGTGGCTAAAATCATGCGACTGCTGCCCAACGCGCTGTTCGACAAAATTTTTGCCGGCAAGGGCCGCAAAAAACGCAAAAGCGAAATCCCCACACCGTGACCCCCTCCTTGCTCAGCCTCCTCGTCATCAGCCTAGGCGCTGCGCTGGGCGCTTGCTCGCGTTGGGGCTTGGCGCTGCTGGGGCACCAGTGGCTGCCTAGCTTTCCGCTGGGTACTTTGGCGGCCAATTGGCTGGGCGCTTACCTCATCGGCATTGCTGCGGCTTGCTTTGCCGCGCACACCGACACTTCGCCTTATGTGCGCTTGCTCCTCATCACGGGATTTTTGGGTGGCTTAACGACTTTCTCAACCTTTTCGCTGGAAGCGGTGGTGATGCTGCAAGCCCAACGCTGGCTCGCTTTTGGCAGCCATTTTTTATTGCACACCGTCGGCTGTTTGGTCCTCACCGTATTGGGCTTTGCCACTTACCAAGGCTGGTTTAAAGCATGAGCCTAGAACTGGACGAACGCCAACACGCCATGCTCGCCGCCATGGGCATAGACCTGCCCTATCTGCGGCCAGCAGCTCCAACTACTGCGCCTAAGGAGGCCGCCGCGTCGCCGCCTGCCTGCAATCAGGCGCTGGTTGACACGCTCTCGCCCGCCGTGCGCGGCATGACTTTGTCGGCCATACGCCAGGGCCAAACACCCGCTGAAGCGGCGCCACAAGAAACAGCGCCAGCAGCCAACAACCATGCAGAATTAGAAGAAAAAACAGTCATACAGACCGTCAAACCTGCCTGGGCAGCTACAAAAAAAGAAGTAAAAACAAAGGCCGATGCCGCCCCTATCAACTGGACGCAAGCCTTTAGTGCCGAAGACGGCCATGGCCGCACCGTAGCGCAAGCGCCCACAGGCTGCTGCTTGCTGCTGATAGACCAAGCCACCGGCGAAGGTGCTCGCTTGTTCAAGCCCGAGGCACAAACCCTGCTGGCGAATATTTTGCGCGCCGCGCAGCTCACGCCTGAGCAAGTCGTCGTCAGCGCCATAGCCCCCGCGCACCCGCACGCCACACCTAGCGCGGCCGATCTGCAAACCATAGCCGCGCATTGGCAAGCGCAAATTGCCAGCTTACAACCCAGCGTCATCTTGCTCATGGGGCGCGTGGCGCTGCGCAGCTTGTTGGCTAGCGATGCGCCCTTGGGCAAACTGCGCGAACACGACCACGCTGTCGCTGGCATCACCACGCTGGCGAGCTACCCGCCCGACTATTTGCTGCGCAACCCAGCTGACAAAGCCAAAGCCTGGCGCGACTGGGCGAGCGCCAGCCGCTTAGTGAAAGCGCAAGCTGCGTGAGTACTCGCAAGAACATCTGCACAAGCGGCAAGCATTTTGTAGACGCCAGCGGGCGCACCGTCATTTTGCGCGGAGTAAATGCCACGGGCGACGCCAAAATGCCGCCCTTTCGCGGTATGGATGGCCCGCAGGATTTTGCGCCGCTGCGCGAATGGGGCTTTAACACTTTGCGCTTGCTGTTTATTTGGGAAGCCTTTGAGCCGCAAGCAGGCAGCTACGACTTGGCCTACCTCGACTATTACGAGCAAATGGTGGCTTGGGCAGCAGCCGAGCAATTGCATGTCATTGTTGATTTTCACCAAGACGCTTTCTCGCGCTACGCTCTCGGCGGCTGTGGCGAGGGCTTTCCGGAATGGGCGATAGCCGCCGAGCTGCCGCGCCACACGCCCAAGAATGATGCGCGCTGCGAGAAGTGGGGCTTGATGGCGAGCCTATTCCCAGCTAGCAAAAAAGCCAACCAGCGCGTCTGGCAACGCTTTCATGAGAACGCACAAAATGCCCGTACGCGCTACGCCTTAATGACGGCCAAAGTAGCGGAACGATTGGCAAACCATGCCAATGTCATCGGCTACGAGTTGATCAACGAACCTTGGGGCAGCAACGAACAACTGACAGCGCTGCACGCCGAGGTCGAGCAAGCCATACGCGCCCACGATCCGCACAGCATCATGTTCGTCGCGCCGCAGTGTTTGTATTCATCCGGCTTTGCCAAAAGCCGCTTGCCCAAACCGGCATTTGGCAACTGCGCCTTTGCGCCGCACTATTACGACGCGGGCGTTATTTTGGGCAAACGCTGGTGGGGCGTAAAACCGCACTGGCTGCTGCGCAATTTGCAGTGGACGGCCAAGCAATGGCAAGTGCCGCTTTTGCTGGGTGAGTATGGTGCGCCTGCCAACACCACGCGCGGCACGGCGTATATGCACGCTCTGCACGACTGGCTAGACCAAGAGCAAGCCAGCGGCACCCAATGGTGTTACACGCCGCATTGGCAAGCCGATACGCGTGATGGCTGGAACCGCGAAGACCTGAGCATCGTTAACGCTAATCGCGAGCTGCGTGACAATGTGGTGCTGCGCCCTTACCCTAGCCACACGGCGGGAAAAGCGCTTGAATTTATTTCTAAGGATGGCGGCAGCTTTAGCTACCGCTGGCAGCACAAGGCGGCTTTGGGCGCAACGCACATTTACCTGCCGCCGCAACTGCGTGCGCGCACTTGGACAGTAGAGGCTGATAGCGCAATGCAGGCGCAGGTCGAGCGCCAAGAGGAATACCTGCTTTGCAGTGCCCAGCATGACTGTGTGATCAATTTGCGTATGGAGTGAAAAAATGCAAAAAGCCCCCACGAACACAGAAACCATCACCCTCGGCGGCGGCTGCTTTTGGTGCACCGAAGGCATATTTGCCGCGCTGCGCGGCATGCTTAAGGTCGAATCCGGCTACAGCAATGGCATGGCACCACCCATCAGCTACGAGGCGGTGTGCAGCGGCACGACGGGCTGCGTAGAAGTCACACGCCTGCAGTTTGACCCTAGCATCATCAGCTTGACGCAGATCTTGCAAGTGTTTTTCGACATCCACGACCCGACCACACTCAACCGCCAAGGCGCGGATGTAGGCACGCAATACCGCAGCGGTGTTTATTACGAGAACGCGGCGCAAGCGCAAACAGCGCGCGAGGTGATTGCAAAAATTGAACGCGAGCAGAATATCAACATCGTGACTGAGGTGCTGCCGCTAGAGCGCTACCAAGCGGCGGAAGACTACCACCAAGACTATTTGGCCAACAACCCGCGCCAGCCTTATTGCCAAATGGTGGCTGCGCCTAAGTTGGCCAAAGCGCGGCAAACTTTCAAGCACTTGCTGAAATAAATTACTCGCGCAACAAGCGCGCAACTTCGGCCTGTAAGCGCTCAGCGCTTAAGCCTTCGGGCTGCAAGGGCGCGCCGATATTCAAGCCCACCCGCGACCACAGGCCGCGCCTAAAGGGTGTACGCATGGCGCTACCCTCGACACGGCTGAAGTAAGAGCCCCACAAATTCGTCAAGGCCATGGGCACGACGACAGGCTGCATGCCTTGCGCTTTCGCTTCTTGTAATATTTTGATGATGCCCGCCTTAAACGGCATCAGCTCACCCGTTGGGCTAAGCCGCCCTTCCGGATAAATCCCCAGCACATCGCCATCCTGCAACACTTGCTGCGCGGCTTGCATGGCAGCCTCATACAGCGCCGGGTCTTCTTCACGCGGGGCGATGGGTATGGCTTTGCCCAGTCTGAACAAATAACCCAAGATGGGGCGCTGGAAGATGCGGTGGTCCATCAAAAAGCGGATGGGCCGTGGCGAAGCCGACATCATCAAGACCGGATCAACAAAGCTGACATGGTTGGCCAGCACCACCACAGGGCCATTCAGCGGAATGTGACCCGAGCCGCGCACGCGGTAGCGGTAGATGATATTGGAGAGCAGCCAAGCAACAAAGCGCAACAAATACTCGGGCACCAACATGAAGATGTAAAACGCCACCAGCGCGTTGAGCAAACCGGTGATCAGAAACACCTGTGCCAGCGTGAAGCTGAAGTGGATGAGCGCGGCCACCATGCCAGCACTGACGATCATAAAGAGCGCATTCAAAATATTATTAGCGGCAATGATGCGCGCGCGGTGCGTGACCGGGCTGCGCAACTGCACCAGCGCGTACATAGGCACGCTATACAAACCCGCAGCCAACGCCAGCAGCGCCAAATCGACCAGCACGCGCCAATGCGCATGGTTGGCCAAAAATGCCGCCAGACCCAAAGGCGCGCTGCCCACAGCCACAGGTGGGAGTGCGTGCAGGGCAAAGTACAAATCAATCGCAAAGACGCTCATGCCGATAGCGCCCAAAGGCACCAAGCCGATTTCGACATGGTTGTGCGAGAGCTTTTCGCACAAGAGCGCGCCCGTGCCCACGCCGCTGGAGAACACCACCAGCAGCAAAGCCGTGACTTGGCCATCGCCATGCAAGACCTGCGAGGACAGCGCGGGGAACTGCGTGGTGACGGCCGCGCCAAAAAACCACATCCAGCTGATGCCCAGCAGCGAGCGAAATACCACGGGTGCTTGGTAAGCCAATTTCAAATTGTTCCAAGTCTCGCTAAAAGGGTTCCAGTTGATGCGCAAATCAGGCGCAGCCGCGCCCGCGCGTGGCACCCACTGCGCACTGGTGCGCCCCAAAACCGCAACCAAAACGCAGACCGCCGCCGCCCAATACGCCCCACGCGGCATGTCGATCAGCAGCGTGCCCGCCAATTGCCCCAGCAAAATGGCGACGAAAGTGCCCATCTCCATCATGCCGTTGCCGCCCACCAGCTCGCGCTCATTTAAAACTTGCGGCAGCAGTGCGTATTTGACCGGGCCAAACAAGGTGGAATGCAGCCCCATTAAAAAGGTGCAAAACAAAAGTGCCATGGGTGCATGCTGCACAAAGCCCCAAGCAGCGATCAGAGCAATGGCGATTTCTAAATTCTTCACCGTCCGCACGATCAGGGTTTTGTCGTATTTGTCGGTGAGCTGCCCCGCCGTGGCTGAGAACAGCAAAAACGGTAAAACAAAAACCGCGCTGACGATGCTGCCCACTTGTAGCGGCGTGAGCCAAGCCGTGTGTACCAGCTGATTGGTCACCAGCATGATGAAGGCGAAGCGGAAGATGTTGTCGTTGGCAACACCCAAAAACTGCGTCCAGAAAAACGGTGCAAAGCGGCGCTGCGCCAGCAATTGAAACTGGCTGGAATGCGTGGGCGCTTCCGTTGGCTTGGCGCTGCTGCGGTCTTGCATGGTCTTATCCCTGTTTGTATGCGCGCCAGTTTAGCGCCCACAAAAAGACGCTTAGAACTGCTTGCAAAGTGCTTTTAAGTCATTTTTAGGCATTAAATTGGCATTTCAGGCCGTAAAACCTGCCTGAGCAGCTATTGAATCAATAGTATCCGCAGATCTCGTTCAGAGAGCTAATTCGGCAAAGGCGCAGCCGCCTCACTTGAAATGCCAGCAAATGGCCTTATCATTAGCACTCGATAGGGTTGAGTGCTAACAGCCTCGCCTTGTTTCTCATTTTTTTGTAATTTTCCCTTATTTCTCAAGGAGATAGTCCATGAAACTGCGCCCCTTAGCAGACCGCGTTATTGTCAAACGCCTCGAAAACGAAACCAAAACCGCTTCAGGCATCTACATCCCCGACAATGCTGCTGAAAAGCCAGATCAAGGCGAAGTATTGGCCGTCGGCCCAGGCAAAACCAATGACAAAGGCGAGATCAAAGCTTTGAGCGTCAAAGTGGGCGACAAAGTTTTGTTCGGCAAATACTCAGGCCAAACGGTCAAAGTTGACGGCGAAGAGCTGATGGTCATGAAAGAAGATGACCTGTTTGCCGTTGTTGAGAAGTAAGTTTAAGCCCTTTCCTATTTTTGTCGGCCCGCGCGTACGCTGTTTTCAAGCCCCCGCAGCCGGCCCTAAACCCGATATTTGGAGAATTTAAAAATGGCAGCTAAAGATGTAGTTTTCGGCGCAGATGCACGCGCCCGTATGGTTGAAGGCGTGAACATTCTCGCCAACGCAGTGAAAACAACTTTGGGCCCTAAAGGCCGCAATGTGGTTTTGGAGCGCTCGTTTGGCGCGCCAACAGTGACGAAAGACGGTGTTTCTGTCGCCAAAGAAATCGAACTCAAAGACAAACTGCAAAACATGGGTGCGCAGATGGTCAAAGAAGTCGCCAGCAAAACCAGCGACAACGCCGGTGACGGCACGACGACTGCGACGGTATTGGCACAAGCCATCGTGCGCGAAGGCATGAAATATGTGGCCGCTGGCATGAACCCGATGGACCTGAAACGCGGTATCGACAAAGCCGTGACTGAGCTGGTTGCACAATTGAAAAAGGCTTCTAAAGCCACGACGACTTCAAAAGAAATCAGCCAAGTTGGCTCGATCTCTGCCAACTCGGACACGGATGTCGGTGCCATCATCGCCAAAGCCATGGACAAAGTGGGTAAAGAAGGCGTGATTACGGTAGAAGACGGCAAAAGCTTGGAAAACGAACTCGACATCGTTGAAGGCATGCAGTTTGACCGTGGCTACCTGTCACCTTACTTCATCAACAACCCAGAAAAACAAGCGGCACTGTTGGACAACCCATTCGTGCTCTTGTATGACAAAAAAATCAGCAACATCCGCGAATTGCTGCCAACACTGGAACAAGTGGCTAAATCAGGCCGCCCATTGTTGATCATCGCCGAAGAAGTCGAAGGCGAAGCGCTAGCGACTTTGGTGGTCAACACCATACGCGGCATCTTGAAAGTGGTTGCCGTTAAAGCCCCAGGCTTTGGCGATCGCCGCAAAGCCATGCTCGAAGACATCGCCATCTTGACTGGCGG
>CAZUUN010000009.1:0-5731 GCA_964622735.1 uncultured Burkholderiaceae bacterium
CCAGCAGCACGCAAGCGGCGGCTGGCACCAGCGCCAATGCGATTTATTACAACGGCTTGCTCGATGTGCCTAACCCAGACGGCAAGCTGCGCATTTCGATGACGGCGCAGGTTTCGATTGTTTTGCAAAAAATCGACAACGCTTTGCTGTTGCCATCCGGTGCTTTGACACGCACACGCGGGGCCAAGGGCGCGCCTGGCGGCTACACCGTGCGTGTGATCAAGGGCGATGCGGGCGAGCAAAAGATAGAAGAGCGGGCGGTGAAAATCGGCCTGAACAACCGCGTGCAAGCGCAGGTGCTAGAGGGTTTGCAAGAGGGCGAACGCGTGGTGGTGGGGCAAGCGGGCGCTGCGGGAGCGCCGACTGGGGCTAAGCCACGCGGCTTGCGCATGTTCTGATGGCGCGCACAGACTCTCCACGGGTTAGCCCGCTGCTGCAGGTGCGCAATTTGGTGCGCGAATACCCCGCGGGCGGCGAGCCTGTGGCGGTGTTGAAGAACATCGACCTGGATGTGTATGCGGGCGAGATGCTGGCCATCATCGGCGCCTCGGGTTCGGGCAAATCAACCTTGATGAATATTTTGGGCTGCCTAGACACGCCCACGCGTGGCAGCTATTTGGTGGCGGGCAAAGAAACCCGCGAGATGGAGCCTGACGAGTTGGCGCGCCTGCGCCGCGAGCATTTTGGTTTTATCTTTCAGCGTTACCACTTGATGGGCGACTTGACGGCGGTGGGCAATGTCGAAATACCCGCGATTTATGCGGGCGTGCCGACGCAGCAGCGGCGCGAGCGCGCCATTGCGCTGTTGCAGCGTTTGGGTCTGGGCGAACGGCTCGATCACACGCCTGGCCAGCTCTCGGGCGGGCAGCAGCAGCGCGTATCGATCGCGCGGGCACTTAGCAATGGCGGCGCGGTGATTTTGGCGGATGAGCCCACGGGCGCACTCGACAAAGCCAGCGGCCTAGAGGTGATGAACATCTTGAAAGAGCTGCACGCTGATGGCCACACCATCATCATCGTTACGCACGATGCGCAAGTCGCCAGCAATGCCCAGCGCGTGATTGAGCTGAGCGATGGCGAGATTATTCGCGACACGCGCGAAGCGGGAACTGCCAATACCGCGCGCGTGCTGCTGCCAAAAACGCCGCTGGCTACGGGCGGGCGTTTTTCTGCCGCTCTGGGGCGTTTGCGCGAGGCCTTCACCATGGCGGTGCGGGCCATGGTGGCGCATAAATTGCGCACGGTGCTGACCATGCTGGGCATCATCATCGGCATTGCTTCGGTCGTGTCGGTCGTGGCCTTGGGTGAGGGCTCGCGCCAAAAAATTCTGTCTGACATCAGCGGCCTGGGCACCAACACCATCGAAATACGCGCAGGCGAGGGCTTTGGCGACCGCACGGCGAGCCGCATCCGCACGCTCAAACCGCAAGATGCCGATGCGCTGCAAAAGCTCAACTACATCGACAGCGTTTCGCCCGGCGTGCAAACCGCGCGCACGGTGCGCAAAGGCAATGTGGAGAAAACGGCCAACATCAACGGCGTGGGCGAGCAATACTTTCGCGCCATGGGTTACGACATTGCGCAAGGCGTGGCTTTTGATTTAGACAGCGTGCGCCGCCAGCAGCAAGACGCGGTGATAGACCCGAACACGGTGAAGGCGTTTTTTACGCCGGGGCAAAACCCGGTGGGACAGGTCTTGTTATTGGGCAGCGTGCCCGTGCGCGTGATCGGGGTGACGGCGCCTAAAGACAGCCCCTTTGGCAATGCCGATGCGCTGAATATTTGGCTGCCCTATACCACCGTGATGGGGCGTATGTTGGGCACCGATGTGCTGCGCAATATCACCGTGCGGGTGAAAGATGGCGAATCCAACAGCGCGGCCGAAGCGGCGATTACCGATATGCTGACGCTGCGCCACGGTGCCAAAGACTTCTTCACCATGAGCAGCGACAGCGTGAAGCAAACGGTGGAAAAAACCACGGCGACGATGACGCTGCTGGTCTCGGCCATTGCCCTTATCTCTTTGATCGTGGGTGGCATCGGCGTGATGAACATCATGCTGGTGAGCGTGACCGAGCGCACGCAAGAGATCGGCGTGCGCATGGCGGTTGGTGCGCGTCAGTCTGATATCTTGCAGCAGTTTTTGATTGAGGCGGTGCTGGTGTGTTTGCTTGGCGGCGCACTGGGCGTGGGGCTGGCGCTCGGCTTTGGTGCTTTGTTTGACCTGCTTGCTGGCGGCAAGTTCAAAATGAGTTTTTCGCTGCTGTCTATCGTTGCCGCCTTTGGCAGCGCCACCTTGATTGGTGTGGTGTTTGGCTTTTTGCCCGCACGCAACGCGGCCAAGCTGAACCCAGTGGATGCGCTGTCGCGGCAATAATTTTCAGCGCTGGCGTTTAATGCAGCGCGTTGATATCGACCAAGCCCTTGTCACGCGCTACGCTCACGCCGCGCAAAAGCGCAGGCGCGAGTTGGTGCGCACGGAAGATGAGCAAGTCGGCAATCTCAGCGCTCCAGCAGGCGCGCGCCACGGGCTCAAAAATTTCTAACCAGCGTTTGAAGTGTTCCGCTTTGATGTCGCGAATCATGGCGTGCTTGATCATCGGGTTGCCACGGAAGGAGGGGCCATCAAAAGCCACGGCAGACCAGAAGTCGGTCATGACTTCAAAGTGGTGCTCCCAATCGCCGTCGGCAATGATGCGGGCGAAGACAGGGCCGATGACAGCATCATCGCGCACAGCAGCATAGAAAACCTCAACAAAATGCCGCACGGCTGCGCGCTCAGGCAGGGGGCTGATGTGCATCACTGCAGGTTTGGGTGGGGTGGCCAGAGCGTCCATTGCGCATCTCCTTGTGTCGCTTCAATGCTTTCATCCTAAGCGTTAAGCAAAAACCTGCCTAATCAGCGGAATAGTGGCGTTTGGGGCGTAGTTCTAGAAAGAAATTTAAGACTATCAATTCAATAGCTTTTCAGGCAGCTTTGACGGCCTAAAATGGCCAAAACACCCTTAAAAATGATGTACTTCAAGGTGGGGCAGCTTAGTAGCCTTCCACCGCTTCTATCATCAGCTGCAAGTTGCGCGCGTTGCGCCATTCGTTGGCCTCCAGCTTGTAGGCGATGCGGGCCTGGCGCGGCAGGCTGTCGGTGCGGCCAAACCAAATGGCGTCAAGCGTCTGCCCTGCGACTTTAAGTTTGAGCTTGCTGTGGCCGCTGCCCACGATGCGTTGCTCCAGCACCTCGCAATCATCGCTGAACACGGGTGCGGCAAAGCCTTGGCCCCACACGCAGGCATCAAAGCTGTCCACGATGTCCAGCCGCATGTGCTCGGGCGGCAATGGGCCGTCGGTCAAAATGCGTTGCTCCAGCGTCTCGGGCGACAGCCATTCTTGCGCCACGGTTTGCAGCGCGGCGCTGAATGCGTCGAATTGCTCGCGCGCGACCGTGCAGCCCGCCGCCATGGCATGGCCGCCAAAGCGCAGCAGCACTTCGGGGTGGCGCTTGGCGATCAAGTCGAGCGCATCGCGCAGATGAAAGCCCGCAATCGAGCGCCCCGAGCCTTTCAGTATGTGGCTGCTGCCAACTGCGCCGCTGGGCGCAAAAACAAAAGTGGGGCGATGCAGCCGATCTTTTAAACGCGAGGCGACGATGCCGACCACGCCCTCGTGAAAGCTTTCGTCAAACACCGACAAAGCGGGTGGCGGCTGGCTGCTCTCAGCGCCGAGTAAACCATCGACGATAAACATAGCTTGCTCTTTCATCTCCGCTTCGCGCTCGCGCCGCTCTAGGTTGAACTGATTCAGTTCTTGCGCCAAGTGCAGGGCGTGCGCAGGGTTGTCGCTCAGCAGGCACTCTATGCCCAGTCGCATATCGGCCAAACGGCCCGCAGCGTTGATGCGCGGCCCCAACATAAAGCCAAGGTCGCGGGTCGAAATGCTGTGCGCTTTGCCGCCCGCCACATCCAAGAGCGCCGCCATGCCTGCAGGCAGCGCGCCGCGGCGCATGCGCGCCATGCCCTGCGCGACCAGGCGGCGGTTGTTGGCATCCAGCGGCACCACATCGGCCACGGTGCCCAGTGCCACCAGCGGCAGCAGCCCATCTAGTTTGGGTTGCGTTAGCCCCGTTTGCGGGCCGTAAGCGCCTTGTTCGCGTAATTTGGCGCGCAATGCGAGCAGTACATAAAACATCACGCCCACGCCAGCCAGTGCTTTGCTGGCAAAGCCGCAGCCGATTTGGTTGGGGTTCACCATGGCATCGGCTTGTGGTTGCGCCCCTAGCGCAGGTAAATGGTGGTCGGTGACCAAAACCTTCAGCCCCAAGTCTTGCGCGGCCTGCACGCCCTGCACACTGGCGATGCCGTTATCGACCGTGATCAAGAGCGTGGCGCCAGTCGCGGCCACACGCTGGCTAATGGGCGGTGTCAGGCCATAGCCGTCTTGCATGCGATCAGGCACCAAATAGCTGACATTTTGCGCGCCCAGCAAGCGCAAGCCACGCACGGCGACAGCGCAGGCGGTTGCGCCATCACAGTCATAATCGGCGACGATGCAGATGTGTTCTTGATTTTTGATGGCAGTTAGCAGTAAATCGCAAGCGGCGTCTATGCCTTTCAAGCCGCTGGGCGGCAGCAGCGCGGCCAAATCAGTGTCTAGCTCGGCGGCACTTTGCACGCCACGCGCAGCATAGAGCTGCGCCAGCAGCGGGTGCACGCCCGCTTGCTCTAAAGCCCAGGCGGCGCGCGGGGCGACTTCACGGTGGATGATCTTCACAATACTATAAATTTGAGAGCTGTTCAGGCAGGTTTGACGGCTTAAAGTGACTAAAAACCTTTAAAAATAGGCTTTTTAGCCCGTTTAATGGGCTTTGTGTGCCATAAATGTGGGTTTGTGCGCCTTGTAGTCCGCAAAAGCTGATGCGCAGACCGGCGTTGCCCGCTTGCGCCAGTTTGCTTTGCAGGGCGGCCGGCGCGAACAGTTCCTCATCCAGCGCCAGCCAAGCTTGGCGCCAGGCTGCCAGATTGTTCGCCTCAGCTGCATCTTGCAGGGTGCGCACCAGCACAATTTCTTCAGTTGGCGGCGCGCTGGGCTTACCCAACTCGCCCGCGCCATCCAGCCAAAAAGCGTTGATGGCGGGTAGGCGCTGCGCTTCGCGTTCGGCGTTGATGGGGTGGTTGTAGAGCAGCATTTGCGCCTCGCCTTGCAAGCGCGCTATTTTTTGTGCGGATGGCTTGCGCCCTTTTTGGGCCGCGTCCATCAGGCTACCTTGTGCGGCGCGGCGCATGCTGACGCTGGGCAAATCGGCAAACCAGTCGGCTTGCGCGTCGCGCTCAAACGGCGCGCCACTGGCGCTAGGCACTAGCGTGATGCCGTCTTGCGCCAGCCACTCACCCAAGCTATGCCACAGCGCATCGGCCTGCGTTTGGCTAATCGCCAGTGGGCCGGGCGGGTGCAAGCGGGCCTCGCGCATGCCCATTTGCCAATGGCACAGGCTGATGCGTGCCCAAGCGCCGCTGCTGGGCAGGCCCGCCTCGGCTCGCTGCCACGCCGCCCAAGGCACAGTGCCAGTCGCAAGGCCGTTCAGCCCGAAAAGCTGCGCGAGCAAGACATCGTGCGGCAAATAAAAGTCGAGTGCGCTTTCAGGCAGGGGCAAGGCTTGCGCGTCGCTCGCGGCTAAAAAGGCTTGCAAATGCGGGCGCGCCAAACCATCGGCGGCACCAGCCTGCCAAGCAGCATAAGG
>CAZUUN010000009.1:5831-14913 GCA_964622735.1 uncultured Burkholderiaceae bacterium
GATATTGCTGATGCGCGCCAAGCGCTGCACGCGCGCGAGCGTGGCGGCATTGAACCAAGCGGGCCGCAACACAGCCGTTTGCGCCGCCTGAAAGACGATGAGCGAGAACACCAGCACGATGTGCAGGTAGCTGAGTAGGGCGTCGAGCAACATAAAAAGCCTGAAAAAAGGTAGCGTCCTCATTGTGCCACCGGGCTACTGGCAGCAGTCGAGAGGGCCAATTTATTCCTTAGTTTTAGGGGTGCTCGTATAGAATCCGACATTAAAACAATTTTTCGCTCTATGAGAGCTGCCGATCGGCCGCGCCCAAACAAGTGAATCAAGGGAAGTTTGTAAGCATGAGGAAAATTTCTATGCAGCAGAGCGCTACGCGTGGCCTATTTTGCTTGGCTGGCGGTGCGCTGTTGGCTTTGCTACAAGCTTGCTCTACCGGCGGCATGCAGATGGAGCAGGCTAGCCCTTCTTTTAAACAAGCCTTGGGCGATGCCTACGGCACGCAGCAGCACGACAGTTATGGTCGTGTGATGATGTGCCCGCGCAGCGAATATCCGCTTGCGCCCACTAGCACGGCAGCTGTTGTGCCTGTTGCCGCGCCAGCGCCTAAAGTTGTGGCCGCTAGCGCGCCGAACAACGCCTACCAATTGCAGCCCATTACTTGGGACCTGATCGCGCGCCTGCAACAAGAGGCGCCCGATAGCACGAGCAGCAGCCGCGACTTGCTCGCGCCAGCGCAGGCTTACCGCATAGGCGCGGGTGATGTTTTAGGTGTTGTCGTGTGGGAGCACCCCGAGCTGGCCATGAGCGCGGACAACGGTGCGGCGCAAGGCTATTTGGTCGGCGATACGGGTGAGATCCAATTCCCCTATGTGGGTAAATTCCGCGTGGCGGGCATGACCGAATCCGAGGCGCACAGCGCCATCACGCGTGCGCTTGGGCGCACCATCCGCAATCCGCAAGTCACGTTGCGCGTGCAAGAGTACCGCAGCCAGCGCGTCTACATCGATGGCGAAGTGAAAACGCCCGGCGTTTACAGCGTCACCGATTTGCCCATGAGCTTGCCCGAAGCGCTCAACCGCGCTGGCGGCGCTTTGACGAATTCGGATTTGAGCCGCCTGCAACTCAACCGCAAGGGCAAACAGCACCTGATCAATATGAGCGCTTTGGTGGCCAAAGGCGTCAATCCCAATAGCATTTTGCTGCAAGCGGGCGATATGCTGCGCGTACCTGGCCGCGATGAAAGCAAGGTTTACATCATCGGCGAAGTCTCTAAACCCTTGGCGCTGCCGCTGCAAAATGGCCGCATGACCCTGAACGCCGCGCTGGGCGAAGCCGCTGGCGTGAGCCCGCTCACGGGCAATGCGCGGCAGGTCTATGTCATTCGCACCCGAGCCGATGCCACGAATGGGGCGCAGCCCGCGGTTTATCACCTCGACGCCAAATCGCCCACGGCTTTGATTCTGGCCGAGCAGTTCGAGTTGCAGCCCAAAGATGTGGTCTATGTGGATGCCTCGTCGCTCGCAAACTGGAACCGCGTGATCAGCCTGATTTTGCCAAGCGCGGCCTTGCTGAAAACCAGCAAAGACATGGGCAATTAAGGCATGGCGATCGCATCCGTCATGCTGGTGTGTATAGGCAATATTTGCCGCAGCCCGATGGCTGAAGGGTTGTTGCGCCAGCAGCTGCCCGGCTTGCGTGTTTATTCTGCGGGTGTTGGCGCCATGGTGGGCATGCCCGCAAGCAACGACAGCGTAGAGTTGCTCAAGGGTGTAGGCGTAGACATCAGCGCGCACCGCGCGCAGCAAATCAATGCCTTTTTAACGCAATCAGCGAATTTGATTTTGACGGCAGAGCTGGCGCAAAAGCAGCACATTGAGCGGCAATACCCGCAAAGCCGAGGGCGCGTGTTTCGCATTTGCGAGCAACTGCGACAAGATATACCCGATCCTTACCGCCGCGACTTGAGCCAATATGAAGAAAGCTTGGCTTTGATCCAGCAAGGCATCGCTGACTGGGCACTGAAAATTCAAAAAATCAATCAAATATGAACTTGGCCAACAACTCCAACACCGATGCGGGCGCCTCATACGCTGCTGACAACGATGAAATCGACCTGCAACAACTGCTCTACACCTTGCTCGACCACAAATGGTTGATTGCCAGCATCACGGCCTTGTTTGCAGCTTTGGGGCTGGCTTATGCCTTGTTGGCCACGCCCATATACGAGAGTAATATTTTGGTCCAGGTGGAGAGCGCCAGCAGCGGCATGGGCAACAACCTGATCAGCGAAGCTTCGTCTTTGTTTGAGGTCAAAACCGACGCCGCTGCCGAGGTGGAGATTTTGCGTAGCCGCAAGATTGCTGCCGAAGCGGTGGATGCTTTGGGCCTGAACATCACCGCCAAGCCCAAGTATCTTCCGCTGGTGGGCGAGGGCGTTGCGCGCATGTCAGATGGCTTGAGCGAGCCGGGATTTTTGGGGCTGGGCGGCTATGTTTGGGGGAGTGAGACCATTCATGTCAGCCAATTCCTCGTGCCGCGCGAGCGCACGAACAGCAACTTTGTGCTGACCGCCTTGGGCGATGGCAATTACGAACTGCATGACAGCTTTGCCGATTTGCGCTTCAAGGGCAAAGTGGGCGAGACCGTGGTTTTGAACTTTGAAAGCCCAGGCGATTACGCCATTCGCGTCGACGAGTTATTGGCCAAGCCGGGTGCGCAATTCAATATCAGCGCACGCTCGCGCCTGCAAGAAATTGAAAGCATACAGAGTCGTTTGAATGTGAAGGAGCAGGGCAAGCTCTCAGGCGTGATCAAAGTCAGTATGCAGGGTGCCAAGCCGCAAGAAATTGCCCAAATCTTGAACACCATTGCACAAGAATACCTGCACCAAAACATTCAGCGTAAAACCGAAGAGGCCGAAAACAGCCTGCAGTTTTTGGGCAAGCAGTTGCCAGAGTTGAAGAAAGAGCTGGAAGCCGCCGAGAACCAGTACAACAAATTCCGCAATGAGCGCGGCACGGTCAATTTGGGCGAAGAAGCCAGCGCTTTGCTGCAACGCGCGACTGCGATGCAAGCCAAACTGAGCGAGCTCAAACAAAAGCGTTTGGAGCTGGGTACGCGCTTCTTGGCCGAGCACCCGAGTATGCAAGCGGTGGATGCCATGCTGCAGCAAACCCAAATCGAAGCCGAGGGCGTTGATAGCCAAATTCGCCGTCTGCCCTTGGTGGAGCAAGATGCGCTGCGCCTGACGCGCGACATGAAAGTGTCGACCGATTTGTACGCGAGCTTGCTGCAAACCATGCAGCAGCTCAAGTTGGTGAAAGCCGGCAAAGTGGGTACGGTGCGTTTGATTGACGATGCCTTCTTGCCTGAGCGTCCAGTTGCCCCTAAGCGCAGCATGATTTTCACGCTTGCCGCTTTGCTGGGCTTGTTTGCGGGCATCGCGGTGGTGCTCTTGCGCCGAGCCATGCGCGGCGCGATTGAATCGGTCGAGCAAGTCGAGCAAATCACGGGTCTGCCGGTATTTGCGAGCGTGCCGCACAGCGAGGAGCAAGACCGGATCACTGTACAACTAAAAAGCAAACGCCCAGCCGACATTCTGGCCTATACGCGCGTCAATGACCCTGCGGTGGAGAGCTTGCGCAGTTTCTTAACGGCTATGCAGTTTGCGACATTGACGGCGCGCAACAATATCGTGCTGGTCACAGGCCCCACGCCTGCGGTAGGCAAGTCATTTATTTCGGTTAACTTCGCCGCCGTTTTGGCCGCCAGCGGCAAGCGCGTGTTGTTGATCGACGGCGACTTGCGCAAGGGTTATTTGAATCGCTATTTTGGCCTGCCGCAAAAGAGTGGTTTTAGCGAGATGGTGGCGGGCACGCTGAGCCAGGCAGACGCAATACACGCGAAAATCCAGCCCAATATCGACTTCATGGCTTGTGGCGCTTACCCGCCCAATCCGACCGAGCTTTTGCGCCATGCGCACACCGCCGATTTCTTCGCGCGCGTGGCTTCACTGTATGACTACATTGTGGTCGATGCGGCGCCCGTATTGCCCGTCTCCGATGCGGCTATTTTGGCTGCGCATGCGGGCTCTACCATCATGGTGGTGCGTGAAGGCTTGAGCACGACCAACGAAATCATCGAGGCGCAAAAACGCTTAGGCCAGGCCGGCGTTGCAATCGCCGGCCTGTTGGTAAATGACTTGGTCACGCACCGCGCGCGCTACCGCTACGGCTATGCCTATAGTTACGGCTATGGCAATGGCGCGCCTGAGAGCAAAAAAACCAGCCTGTGGCAGCGCTTGCTGAAATAAATGCGCGGTTTGCTGCGGGCACAAGTCAAATTCACCCAAGCCATTCGCCACACAGACCCAGACGAGTACCAGCATGCAAACTTTTTTTGAATTAGTCATCGGTTGGCGCTATGCGCGCTCAGGCAAGCGCGGGCGCGGCAATGGCTTTATCTCCTTTATCTCAGGCGTGTCTATGCTGGGCATTGCGCTGGGTGTGGCGGCTTTGATCGTCGTTTTGTCGGTGATGAACGGCTTTCAAAAAGAGGTGCGCGACCGCATGCTCTCGGTCGTTTCACATATCGAGATTTACAGCAACGACGGCAGCAGCGTGAGTGCCGCCGCACGCGCCCAGATCGCGCAAAACCCGCATGTGCGCGGGATTGCGCCTTTCGTCATGGCGCAGACTTTGCTCGCCCATGGCGAGCTGATGCGCGGCGCCATGGTGCGCGGCATAGACCCGAGCCAAGAGGCCAGCGTGTCAGATGTGGTGCAAACCAAGCCCGACTTGCAGCAAAGCTTGCAACTCCTCACGCCCGGTAGCTTTCATGTGGTCTTGGGGCTAGAGTTGGCCAACAGTTTAGGCGTGGGCGTGGGCGACACGGTGACGCTGATCGTGCCCAGCGGCCAAGCCACACCAGCGGGCGTGGTGCCGCGTTTGAAGCAGTTTTTGATCGTGGGTTTGCTCGACTCAGGGCATTTTGAATACGACTCGACGCTGGCGCTGACCAGCTTGCAAGATGCGGCGCTGCTCACGCGCGCGGCCAGCGGACTGCGCTTGAAGCTGGATGATTTGCACCAAGCGCGCACAGTGGCCGCCGACTTGCAAGGCAGCCTAGGCCCTGACTATGCGGTGCGCGATTGGACGCAGCAAAACCGCACCTGGTTCTCGGCTGTGCAGCTCGAAAAGCGCATGATGTTTATTATTTTGACGCTGATCGTTGCCGTGGCCGCTTTCAATTTGGTCAGCACTTTGGTGATGACGGTGACGGACAAGGCCAGCGACATCGCTATTTTGCGCACCTTGGGCGCCAGTCCGCGCAGCATCATGGCCATCTTTATGGTGCAGGGCGCTTGGGTCGGGGTGCTGGGCACAGCAGCGGGTTTGTTGCTAGGCTTAGGCATCGCCTGCAATATTGATGTCATCGTGCCCGCGATCGAGCAATTGCTGCACACCACCTTCTTGCCCAAAGATGTGTACTTGATCAGCAAAATGCCAAGCGAGCCGCAGGCCGACGACATCCTGCCCGTGGTCTTGATCGCTTTGCTGACGGCATTCTTAGCCACGCTTTACCCAAGCTGGCGCGCGAGTCGCGTACAGCCCGCGACGGCGCTGCGTTGATCTGAACCCTGCTTTATCACTATTAAATAAATAGCTGCCCAGGCATTCTCGACGGCCTAAAATGGCAAAAACACTCTTAAAAATGGTGTTTTTAGAGTGCAAGTGCTTTATTCGCCCTGCCAGCCATAAAGCCAATCCATGCGCAGCGGCTGCTCGCCACGGGCAGATAAATAGGCGTTGCGGGCTGCAGCGCCAAGCCCATGCATATGAAAAATTCGGCCATTGCGCGCGGCGGTGGCCACTACGCGGCTGCTGCGCTTAAAGCGCAGGGCTTCGTAGCGCAAGAAGGCGCTGCGCCGTGCCGCGACCGCGTTCCAGTCGCCGCTATCGCCCAAGCAGCCTGCCAGCACCCAAGCGTCTTCTAGCGCCATCGCCGCGCCTTGCGCCATATAGGGCAGCATGGGGTGGGCCGCGTCGCCCACCAGGGTCGCCAATCCTTGGCTCCAGCCGCGCGCGGGCGGGCGCGCATACATGGGCCAGGTAAACCAGTTTTGGGCGCTGCCCAGCACCGCTTGCAAATCGGGCGTGCAGTCTTTGCCGGTGGCGGCGAGCAAGACTTCGCTCACTACCTCATGCGCAATCGGCGTGCTCCAGCCCATGCTCTCGCTGGGCGGCGCGGGTCGCTCGATCAGGGCGACGATGTTCAGCAGCTCGCCGCTTTGCACCGGGTAATGCAGAATGTGCGCGCGTCGTCCCCACCACAGCCCCAGCTCATGGTTCAAATCCAGCTGTTTGACTTGCGGCCAAGCCGCAGTCGGCACCAGCGCCCGATAGGCCGTGTGGCCGCTGTAATGCGCTGGCGCAGCTTGGGGCAGCAGTTGCTGGCGCAGGCCGCTCCAAACGCCGTCGCAGATCAATAAAGCCGCCGCAGTGTGGCCGCCACCTGCCTCGCTGATTTCTAGCTCAATGCTGTCGCTGCTCGGGCCCTGCGTAAAGCCCAAGACCTTGCTTTGGCAGCGCAGCTCAATCAAGGGGTTCTGGCGCGCCGCACGCAGCAAAATTTTGTGTAGATAAGCGCGGTGCAGGGTGAGGTAGGGCAGGCCATAGCGTGCGCTAAAGGCAGGCCCGATCGTCAGGCGCTGGTAAGTCTTGCCGCTGCCGATATCGCGCACATGCAGCGCTTGGGGCTGGCAGGCTACGGCCAGCGCCTCATTGAGCAGCCCCAATTGCTGCAGCACCCACAGGGCGTTGGGGCCCAATTGCAAGCCAGCGCCCAGCTCGCTAAAGCGCGAGGCTTGCTCAAACACCACGCTGGGTATGCCGTAGCGCGCTAGGCTCAAAGCGCTGGCCAGGCCCGCAATGCCGCCGCCCGCAATCGCCACGGGTTGCTGCGCCTGTCGGTTGATCAAAGCGGAGGCGTACATGCAGTCAAACGAATCAGGTGGGCGCGGCGCGGCAAAAAAAGCGCCCGCAGTCTTACTCGTTGGCGAGCAAGGTGCCGCGACAGCTGGCGCTGCCGCACAGGCATTGGTAGTCGCGTTTGAGTTTGGCCGTCAGCGGCTCCTCGATCACCAAGCTGTAGTCGTAGTTCAACTCTTCGCCAATCTCGATATTGCGCAGCGCCCGAATAAAAACTTTACCGCCGCGCACATCGCTCTCGCAGTTGGGCTCACAGCTGTGGTTGATCCAACGCGAGCGGTTGCCACCGTCATTGCCATCGATGACATATTCGTCGTCTAAGGTAAAGTAAAAAGTGTGATTGGGCTGGCTCGGATCGTGCGGATGGCGGCGCAGCGCCTCGGGCCAATCGATGGTGGCGCCCAAATAGCGTATGATTTTTTCACCAGCGGCAAAGGGTGTGCGGGCAAAAACGCCCTTGCCATGGATGGGGCTAGAGCGCACTTCCAAGCGTTCGCGGCGTTTGAGTTTTTTGCCTGCGCGGTAGTCGCGCAGCACCGCGTCGGCGCTCAAGCTGTTGGAGTCGTTATCTTTTGAGGCGCGCGCAGTGGACATAAAACTTACCGAAACGGAAAAAAATTTGCTATGGTTAATGCATGTGTGTGCGCGTGCGCGCACGAGACGGTGATTGTAGCGCGCCACTTGGCAGCGCTAAGCCACCCGATTAATTAGAAAAAACCTATGAAAACTCTCGTCATTGCCGAAAAGCCCTCAGTCGCCGCCGACATCGTGCGCGCACTCACGCCGCAAGTGGGCAAGTTTGAAAAGTTCGACGACCATTTCGAAAACGACAGCTATGTGGTCACCAGCGCGGTCGGCCATTTGCTAGAAATTCAAGTGCCCGAGGAATACGACGTCAAACGCGGCAAATGGAGTTTTGCGCATTTGCCGGTGATCCCGCCGCACTTTGACCTCAAGCCGGTGGACAAAACCAAATCGCGCCTGAATGCGGTGCTCAAGCAAGCCAAGCGCAAAGATGTGACGCAACTCATCAACGCCTGTGACGCGGGCCGCGAGGGCGAATTGATTTTTCGACTGATAGAGCAATACGCCGGTGGCGCCAAGCCGCTGGGTAAACCGGTACAACGCCTGTGGCTGCAAAGCATGACGCCTGCGGCGATCCGCGAAGGGTTTGAAAAACTGCGCTCGAACGAAGACATGCGAGGCTTGGCCGATGCCGCGCGCAGCCGCTCTGAGGCCGATTGGCTGGTCGGTATCAATGGCACGCGCGCCATGACGGCTTTCAACTCGCGCGATGGCGGCTTCTTCTTAACCACGGTTGGGCGGGTGCAAACGCCCACGCTGGCCATCGTGGTCGAACGCGAAGAGCAAATTCGCAAACACATTGCGCGCGACTATTGGGAAATCACTGCCGAGTTTGCCGCCCAAGCGGGCAGCTACAGCGGCAAATGGTTAGACCTCGCCTGGAAAAAACCGGTGGGTGACTTGGCCGACAGCGATGCCAAAGCCGACCGCTTGTGGAATAAAGAACAAGCGCTGGCGATAGCCGCGGCCTGCCAAGGCAAGCCCGCCGTGGTGAAGGAAGAAACCAAGCCGACCACGCAAGCCGCGCCCATGCTGTTTGACCTGACCAGCTTGCAGCGCGAGGCCAATGGCAAATTTGGCTACAGCGCCAAAACCACTTTGCAAATTGCACAGTCTTTGTACGAGCGCCACAAAGCCCTGACTTACCCGCGTACCGATTCGCGCGCGCTGCCCGAGGACTATATCGACACCGTCAAAGCGTCGATGGAAATGCTGGCCGCAAGCCACCTCAAACACTTGGCACCGCACGCCAAAACCGCGCTGCAAAAAGCCTATGTCAAACCGAACAAGCGCATTTTTAACAACGCCAAAGTCAGCGATCACTTTGCCATCGTGCCGACGAATCAAGAGCCGGTGGGCTTGAGCGAAGCCGAGCAAAAAATCTATGACTTGGTCACGCGCCGTTTCTTGTCGGTGTTCTTTCCTTCGGCCCAATACGCCGTTACCACGCGCATCAGCACGGTTGAGCAGCACGCTTTTAAAACCGAAGGCAAAGTGCTGATCGAAGCGGG
>CAZUUN010000009.1:15013-24096 GCA_964622735.1 uncultured Burkholderiaceae bacterium
TGCGCACGCGCCCACCCGCGCGCTACTCTGAGGCGACCTTGCTCGGCGCCATGGAAGGCGCGGGCAAATGGATAGAGGACGACGAGCTGCGCGAAGCCATGCAAGAAAAAGGCTTGGGCACACCCGCCACGCGTGCGGCCATCATCGAGGGCCTGCTGCAAGAGAAATACATGCTGCGCGAAGGCCGCGAGATGATCCCGACGGCCAAAGCTTTTCAGCTCATGACGCTGTTGCGCGGGCTGGAAGTGGTGGAGCTGAGCAAGCCCGCCTTGACGGGCGAGTGGGAATTCAAACTGGCGCAAATCGAGCAGGGCAAACTCAGCCGCGCGAGCTTTATGCAAGAGATCGCGGCCATGACCGAGCGCATGGTGAAAAAAGCCAAAGAGTACGACCGCGACACCATCCCTGGCGACTACGCGACTTTGACCACGCCTTGCCCCAATTGCGCGGGCGTGGTGAAAGAAAATTACCGCCGCTATGTCTGCGTAGGCGCGGCAGGGGCGACTGAGAACAAGGCTGAGGGCTGCGGCTTTAGCATTCCGAAAACACCGGGCGGGCGCACCTTCAATGTGGAAGAGGTCGAGCAATTGCTGCGCGAGCAGCGCATTGGCCCCTTGGAGGGTTTCCGCTCGAAAGCGGGCTGGCCTTTTGTGGCTGAGATTCAATTGGTGCGCGACGAAGAGATCAAGAACTTCAAGCTCGAATTCGACTTTGGCAGCAAAGACGAAGACAGCGGCGAGATCATGGATTTCAGTAACAGCGCCAATTTGGGCAAGTGCCCCATTTGCGCCAGTGCCGTGTACGAGTCAGAGCGCAACTATGTCTGCGAAAAAGCCGTGCCGACAGCGGCGCAGCCTACGCCGAGCTGCACCTTCAAAAGCGGCAAAATCATTTTGCAGCAGCCGATAGAGCCTGAGCAAATGCGCCTGTTGCTGGAGACTGGCAAAACCGAATTGCTGGACAAATTTGTCTCGACCCGCACACGCCGCCCTTTCAAAGCGATGTTGGCTTGGAGCGCGGAAGAAGGCAAAGTGATCTTTGAGTTTGCCCCGCGCGCCGACGGCAAAGTATTTGCCCGCAAAGCGCCCGCCAAAAAAATGACGAAAGCGGCAGCCGCGAAGGCAGCGAAAGTCGCAAAAACAGCAGCCACGAAAGAGGCCAAAGCCGCGCCCGCTAAAAAGGTGGCCGCGAAAAAAGTGGTCGCACCCAAAGCGCCGCGCGCGGGCAATTTAAGCCCCAGCCCGGCTTTGGCTGCCGTCATCGGCGAGGGTAAATATGGCCGTGGCGAAGTGACGAAAAAGCTTTGGGACTACATCAAAGAGAACAAGCTGCAAAGCGAGCAAGACCGCCGCGTCATCAATGCCGACGACAAACTCAAAGCCGTTTTTGGTGGCGAGAGTGCCGTGAACATGATGAAACTCGCGGGCTTTATCAGCAAGCATTTGCAGTGAGCAGCGGGGTCTTGAATTGGTTGAATTTAAGGTGTTTTTGGCGTTTTAAGCCGTCAAAACTGCCTGAGTAGCTATATTTTAAATAGCATGAAGCGTTACGCCCATGAACCCGCATTCGTTCTGCATCACTACGACTGGAGCGAGTCGAGCCTGATTTTGGAAATCTTCACCCGCAGCCAAGGGCGCATCAGCCTGGTGGCTAAGGGCGCGAAGAAACCCAGCTCTAACTTTCGCCCCGTTTTGCTGCCGCTGCAGCGCTTAGAGTTGGCCTATAGCCTCGCGCCCGAGAGCGACATCGGCACGCTCAAAAGCGCCGATTGGGTGGGCGGCTACACCCTGCCCATGGGCGATGCGCTGCTGGCGGGCTATTACTGCAACGAATTGCTGCTGCGCCTGCTGGCGCGCGAAGATGTGCAGACCGACATTTTTGATGCCTATTCCAGCTGCGTGGCGCTCTTGGCCATGCAGGGTAAAGCGCAAGCGGGGCCCTTAGCCGCAGCGGGGCAAGCGGCTTTGCACAGTCTCGATGCAGGAGTAATCTTGCGCGCCTTTGAGCTCATCTTGCTGCGCGCGCTGGGTTTTTTACCTGAGCTGGGCACGAGCAGCAGCGGCCACGCCCTAGGCGCGGAGGAAACCCAGCACTACCACTTGCACGCTGAGCGCGGTTTGCGCGCCGTCGCGGCCAGCAGTTCGGGACTGGAAGCCTTGCCCGGCTCGCTTTGGCTGCGTTTGCAGCAAGCGCTGCAACACGCGCAGGCATTGGGCCAGTTGCTGCCCCTGCTACTCAGCTGCGACAGCAGCCAGCGCACAGTCTTGCGCAATGGCTTGCGCCTGGTGCTGCAAAACCACCTGGGTGCGCCGCTGAAAACGCGCCAATTGATGGCGCATTTGCAGCAGCTCTAGGCGCATAAAGTGCGCGACAATGGCAAGCATGAGCTCTGCCATCACCACCAAACTGTCCGTCAATGTGAACAAGGTTGCGCTGCTGCGCAACAGCCGCAACAACGGCCTGCCCTCGGTCCTCAAAGCCGCGCAATTGTGCCTAGAGGCAGGCGCGCACGGCATTACCGTGCACCCGCGCCCCGATGCGCGCCACATCACCCGCGCTGATGTCGATGACTTAGCGGAGCTGATGCGTGCATGGCCGGATCGCGAATTCAATATCGAGGGCAACCCGCTGCATAACCTGATGGACATCGTGCGCGTGGTGCGCCCGCATCAAGTCACTTTTGTGCCCGACAGCGTGGGGCAAAGCACCTCAGACCACGGTTGGGATTTGCATGTGCATGGCGACACCCTGCGGCCGCTCATTGCCGAGTGCCAAGCCATGGGCGTGCGCGTGAGTTTGTTCATGGATGCGGTGGCGGCGAACATGGCTGCGGCTCGCGCTCTGGGCGCGGATCGGGTCGAGCTGTACACCGAAAGCTGGGCGCGCGCCTTTGACACCGAAGACAAAGAGCTGGTGCTGGCCGAGTTTGTGCACGCGGGCCAAGCCGCGCTCGACGCGGGCTTGGCCGTCAATGCGGGCCACGATTTAAACCGCGACAATTTGCAAGAGTTCGTGCATGCCGTGCCCGGTGTGCTCGAAGTCTCGATCGGCCATGCCCTCATTGGCGACGCGCTTGAATTGGGCTACGCCGCTGCTGTGCGTGCGTATTTAGCCTGCCTGCGTTAAAGCTTTATCCGACTCGCCCGACCAAGACTGTCAGCATGTTTGCATTTTTTGAACGCCAAGTTGAGCCCTATCCCGATTTAGGTGAGGGCGAGGTGCAAGGGCGCATACCGCCTGCTCGCTTTTGGGGCTTTGTCGGTTATTCGCTGCATGGCGTGCGGCGCCACTTTGCCGCTTTGATGCTGCTGACGGCCATCGTCGCTGCGCTCGAGGCTTTGCTCTTTGGCTTTCTTGGGCAAATCATCGACTGGCTGGCGCAAGTGCCGCCCGATCAACTGTGGCAACGCGAGCACCGCAAGCTGCTCACTTTGCTCGCGGTCATCGCCGCTATCCCGCTGTTTACCGGTATGCAAACCTTGGTCAAGCACCAAGTGTTGGCGGGCAATATGCCGATGCGTTTGCGCTGGGTCTATCACCGCTTGATGCTGCAACAAAGCATGGGCTTTTATCAAGACGAATTCTCGGGCCGCGTTGCCGCCAAGGTCATGCAAACCGCGCTGGCAGTGCGCGATATGTGTTTGGTTATGTGCGATGTGCTGGTTTTTGTCGTCGTTTATTTTGCGACCTTGGTTGCTGTGGTCGGCAGCTTTCACCCGCTCATGCTGCTGCCTTTTGTGGTGTGGTTGGGCTTGTATTTGCTGTCGCTCACCTACTTTATTCCGCGTTTGGCCAAGGTCAGCCAAGCGCAGGCCGATGCGCGCTCGCTCATGACGGGGCGCATCACCGATGCCTACGCCAACATCAACACCGTCAAGCTGTTTGCCCATGCCGGGCGTGAGGCGCGTTATGCCAAAGCCGCGATGCAAGAGTTCTTGCAAACCGTCTACAAACAAATGCGCATGGTCACGGGCATTAACTTGAGCAATGACAGCCTGAACATGACCTTGGTAGGCACGACCTGCGCGTTGGCTTTGTGGTTGTGGAGCCAAGGCCAAGTCACCATCGGCGCGGTGGCGGCGGCCGGTGCCATGACTCTGCGTTTGAATGGTATGGCGCATTGGGTCATGTGGGAGACGACGGCGCTGTTTGAGCATGTGGGCACCGTGCGCGATGGCATGAATATGCTCAGCCGCCCGAATCAAGTGTTAGATCGCCCCGATGCGCCCGCGCTGCGTGTGACTGCGGGCGAGGTCGTGTTTGCGGATGTGGGTTTTGCCTATGACCGCCAAAGCAGCGACAAGGCACCAGAGCCACCGAACGCGCCGCTGATTCAGCACTTCAACCTGCACCTGAAACCGGGCGAGAAGGTCGGTTTGGTCGGCCCATCGGGTGCGGGCAAATCGACGCTGACCAATTTGTTGCAGCGCTTCTACGACATTCAATCGGGCAGCATTCGCATCGATGGCCAAGATGTGCGCGAGGTCACGCAAGACAGCCTGCGGCAGGCCATCGGCATGGTCACGCAAGACACGGCGCTCTTGCACCGCTCGATACGCGAGAATATTTTGTACGGCAAGCCCGAGGCCAGCGAGCAAGAGGTCGAGCGCGCCGCCATGCAAGCGCAGGCGCACAGCTTTATTGCTGGTTTGCAAGACAGCGCCGGTCGCCAAGGCTATGCGGCGCAGGTGGGCGAGCGCGGCATCAAATTATCCGGCGGGCAACGCCAGCGCATAGCCATTGCGCGCGTCATGTTGAAAAACGCGCCGATCTTGCTACTCGACGAAGCCACCAGCGCGCTCGACAGCGAGGTCGAAAGCGCGATCCAAGAAAACCTCTACCAATTGATGGAAGGCAAAACCGTGATTGCCATCGCGCACCGCCTCTCCACCATTGCGGCGATGGACAGGCTCATCGTGCTCGACCAAGGCCGCATTGTCGAAGAAGGTAGCCACGCTGAGCTGCTGAACAAGGGCGGCCTCTATGCGCGTTTGTGGGCGCACCAAAGCGGTGGCTTCTTGGGCGTGGAGTAAGGCTCTTGCGCGCTCATGCGGCAGCTCGATTAGTGGCGCCACGCCCGCTGCCTAGCCACCAAGAGTAAAAATAAGAGTCTTTTTGGCACTTCAGGCCGTCAAACCTGCCCAAGCAGCTATTGATTTTGATTTGCCTTAAAGTGACTTTCACGGCTTTTATCCGCTCTTTTAGCCGCTACCATGATGGCCCTGTTCACGCTTTCTATTCGCGTTTTTTATTCGCGATTTACTTCATTTTTCAATCTTACTGAAGCCCTTTATGACGCTGACTGCTCCCTTTATTCCCGCACCCGAACTCGACCCGCTGGCGGTTAATCGACAAATCATCGCCACGCTGGCTGCTGACATTCAAGCCAGTGCGGCGCAGGTCAACAGCGCGGTGGAATTGCTTGACGGTGGCGCGACCGTGCCCTTTATTGCGCGTTACCGCAAAGAGGTGACCGGCGGCCTAGACGATACCCAGCTGCGCCTGCTGCAGGAGCGCTTGGGCTATTTGCGCGAGCTGCACGAGCGCCGCGAAGCGGTGATTAAAAACATCGCCGAGCAAGGCAAGCTGACGCAGGATTTACTTGTCAAACTGCTGCGCGCTGACGCCAAGCAAGAGCTGGAAGATTTGTACCTGCCCTACAAACAAAAACGCCGCACCAAAGGCCAAATCGCGATTGAGGCTGGCATAGAGCCGCTGGCCAACGCCTTGCTGGCGCAACCGCAGCTCAATCCGCAAGACGAGGCGCTGCCCTATGTCTTGGCCGAGAAAACCGAGCAGGGCGATGACTTCACCACGGTGCAAGCGGTGCTCGATGGCGTGCGCGATATTTTGAGCGAGCGCTGGGCGCAAGACCCAAGTCTGGTGCAAGTGCTGCGCGCTTGGCTCTGGCAAGAGGGCTTGTTCACCAGCAAAAAAACCGAAAAAGCGCAAGACAGCGACCCCGAAGCAGCGAAGTTCCGCGACTATTTTGACTATGCCGAACCCATAGGTCGCGTGCCTTCGCACCGCGCCTTGGCGGTCTTTCGCGGGCGCACGCTGGAGTTTTTGCAAGCCAGCCTAGAGCTGCCCGTGGCCGACACCGCGGCAACGCCGACCGAGGCGAAAAACGCCGCCAATGCCTTGGCCGAAGGCCGCATCGCCAACCATTTGAAGTGGTCGCACCAAAACCGTGCCGCCGACGATTTGATCCGCAAATGCGTCAGCTGGGCTTGGCGCGTGAAGCTGGCTTTGAGCCTGGAGCGCGACTTATTCCAGCGCTTGCGTGATGCGGCGGAAGACACCGCCATCAAGGTCTTCGCCGCCAATATGCGCGACTTGCTTTTGGCCGCACCGGCCGGGCAAAAAGCCGTGATGGGGCTCGACCCTGGCATACGCACCGGCGTGAAAGTGGCGGTGGTGGATGCCACGGGCAAACTGCTGGCGACCGATACCGTTTATCCCCACGAGCCGCGCCGCGATTGGGATAACAGCGTGTTTGCGCTGGCGAAATTGTGCAAACTGCATGGCGTAGCCTTGATGGCGATCGGCAACGGCACTGCCAGCCGCGAGACGGACAAATTGGCGGGCGAAGTCATCGCCATGTTGGCCAAAACCGAACAAGTAGTTGCCAAAGTGGTGGTGAGCGAGGCGGGTGCTTCGGTTTACAGCGCCAGCGAATTTGCGGCCAAAGAATTCCCGCAGCTCGATGTCAGCTTGCGCGGCGCAGTCAGCATTGCGCGCCGTTTACAAGACCCGCTGGCGGAGCTAGTGAAGATCGAACCCAAGTCCATAGGTGTGGGCCAATACCAGCACGATGTGAACCAAAGCCAGCTTGCCAAGAGCCTAGACGCGGTGGTGGAGGATTGCGTGAACGCCGTGGGCGTGGACTTGAACACCGCCAGCACGCCGCTTTTGGCGCGCGTCTCGGGCTTGTCTAACATCCTCGCGCAGCGCATCGTCAGTTGGCGCGAATCGAATGGCGCTTTTGATACGCGCCAAGACTTGCTCAAAGTCTCGGGCTTTGGGCCTAAAACTTTTGAGCAAGCAGCGGGTTTTTTGCGCATACGCGGCGGCAGCAACCCGCTCGACATGACGGGTGTGCACCCCGAGACTTATGAGGTGGTGCAAAACATCTTGAGCAAAACAGGCCGCAGCGTGCAAGAGCTGATGGGCCGCAGCGAAGTGCTCAAAGCCCTGCCCGCCGCGCAGTTTGCCAGCGAGCAGTTTGGGCTGGTGACGGTGCAAGACATTTTGAGCGAGCTGGAAAAACCGGGCCGCGATCCGCGCCCCGATTTTGTCGTGGCGCGCTTTAACGATGGAGTGGAAAAAATCAGCGATTTGCAGCCCGGCATGGTGCTCGAAGGCACGATCAGCAATGTGGCGCAGTTCGGGGCGTTTGTTGATTTGGGCGTGCACCAAGACGGCTTGGTGCATGTGAGCCAGTTGGCGAATAAGTTTGTGGAAGACGCCCGCGAGATCGTGAAAACGGGGCAAATCGTCAAAGTCAAAGTGCTCGAAGTCGATGCCGCCCGCAAACGCATCAGCCTGACGATGAAGTTAGACGCCACCGTAGCGCCGCGCAGCAACGATGCAGGCAGTCGCAACGGCGGCGGCAATGCGGGCGCGAATCGCCACAACACCCCGCGCAGCCACCACGAACCCGCGCGCAATAGCGCCATGGCCGACGCCTTGGCCAAATTGAAACGCTAGCCGTTTTACAATCTGACCATGACACTAGCCCTGCACACCTCTACCTTGACTTCTTTGCCCCTGCTGGCGCGCGGCAAAGTGCGCGACAACTACGCCGTGGGCGCTGACCGCATCTTGATGATTGCTAGCGATCGCCTTTCGGCTTTCGATGTCATCATGGCCGAGCCTATCCCCGGCAAGGGCATCATCCTGACGCAAATGGCGTTGTTCTGGTTTGACAAATTGGGCCATATCTGCGCCAACCACCTGACGGGCGATGCGCCCGAGAGCGTGGTGACCGAGGCCGAAAAACCCCAAGTCACCGGCGGCCGCTCCATGTTGGTCAAGCGCTTAAAACCGATACCGGTCGAAGCCGTGGTGCGCGGCTATTTGGCGGGCAGCGGCTGGGCTGAATACCAAGCCTCGCAAAGCGTGTGCGGCGTGCCCCTGCCAGCGGGTCTGCGCAACGCCGACAAACTGCCAGAGCCTATCTTCACGCCCGCGGCCAAAGCCGAGGTGGGTGACCATGACGAAAACATCAGCTACGAGCAAGTCGTGGCGACAGTAGGCGCTGACTTGGCGGCAAAAATCAAAAGCACCAGCATCGCGCTTTACCAAGCAGCTAGCGCTTTTGCGGCGAGCAAAGGCATCATCATTGCCGATACGAAATTCGAGTTTGGCCTCGACGCAAACGGCGAATTGGTGCTGATGGACGAGGTCTTAACGCCCGATTCCTCGCGCTTTTGGCCGGTCGAAGGCTACGCTGCGGCGCTGGCCGCAGGCAAAAACCCACCTAGCTTTGACAAGCAATTTTTGCGCGATTGGCTCGAAACCGCTACCGTGAATGGCCAGCCGTGGAACAAGCAAGCGCCACCACCAGCACTGCCCGCCGAAGTGATTGCGGGCACGGTGGCCAAATACCAAGAAGCGCTGCACAAGCTCACCAGCTGATGTGCTGAATGCCAGCAAATACTGCTTGAAACACTACTTATTTGATAGCTTCTCAGGCAGGTTTGACGGCTTGAAATGAAGAAAAGGCTTGTAAAAACAAGCCTTTTCGCGTTTTGGGGTGGCTTATTGCCGCCAGAAGGCGTAATCGGTGCTCAAAGTGGCGGGGTAGCCCTCAGCGTCTAGCTGGCCCAAGTTGTCGCCCAAGAATAATTGCTGGCCTTTGGCGGCGAGATGAAAGGTGTTTTTGCCGGCCAGCAGATTTTGTTGGACTGCTAAGTCTTGCAGCCTGAGCTCCATTTGACCGACAGCTACGCGTTCGCCGCTGGCTAGGGTTTTGACTGCGCTCAAAGCCAAGCTGCCGCCGAGTTGCGTGCTGGTGTAAGGGCCTATGCAGGTGCTGGAGTTGCTGTAAATGCGCGCAGTGCCGGTAACAGTCGCGCTGC